>CAZPZQ010000056.1:0-14045 GCA_964590745.1 uncultured Mycobacterium sp.
GGACGGGTCGGGGTGGCCTTGCACCAACGCGTGGTACCGCTTATCCACGGTGCGCTGTTTGAACGCGCGCTTGAGCACCGTGTAGGCGCGTTCGGAGATCGCCACCACCATCACCCCGGAGGTGCCGGCATCGAGGCGGTGCACAATGCCCTGGCGCTCGGGGACACCGGAAGTGGTAATCCGGTAGCCGGCTGCGGCCAACCCGCCCAGCACCGTGGGCCCGGTCCAGCCCACCGACGCGTGTGCGGCCACCCCGGCGGGCTTGTCGACGGCGACGATGTCGTCGTCGGAGTACAGGATCGTCATGCCTTCGATGTCGACGGGGGTGTTCTGCAGCGGCGGCGGCGCTTCCGGCAGCCGCACCTGCAGCCACGCGCCGGAAACCAGCCGATCGGACTTCTCGGCAGGGGCGCCGTCCAGTTCGACATCACCGCTTTCGGCCAGCGCCGCGGCAGCTGTCCGCGACACGCCGAGCAGCCGAGCCAGCCCGGCGTCGACCCGCATGCCGGCCAATCCCTCCGGAACCGACATCGACCGGGTCATAGACGCTGCTCTCCGGGACGACGCCCAACCGTGTCGAAGTCGAAGCCGAACACCGACAACGCAACCAATAAGGCTGCGCCGAGCACCACCGACGGATCGGCGACGTTGAACACCGGCCACCAGCCGACCGACAGGAAGTCCACCACGTGGCCGCGCAGCGGACCCGGCGACCGGAAGAACCGGTCCACCAGGTTGCCCATCGCCCCGCCGAGGATCATGCCCAAGCCGACCGCCCACCACGGCGATACCAGGCGGCGTCCCATCCAGATGATGCCGATCACCACACCGGTCGCAATCACCGTCAACACCCAGGTGTAGCCAGTGGCCATCGAGAAGGCGGCGCCGGAATTGCGCACCAGAGTCCAGGTCACGGTGTCCCCGATAATCGGCACCGGCTGGCCGGGCGTCAACAATTTGACGGCCAGCACTTTGGTGGCGACATCCAACGCCAGCACGGCCGCGGCAACTCCCAGCAGCAGGCGCAGCCGTCGCCGAGGCCGGGTGGATGGGGTTCTCGCCCGGGCTGCTGCCGCCGGCGCGGTCGAGTCGGTTGTTTCCTCGGTCACGCCCCCATCATCCCTTAAAGCCGTCCGGCATGATCGGCATGACAGCGATGCGGAGGAAGCGATCACCATGACCAGCCTCACCGTGATCACCACCGGCGGGACCATCGCCACCACCGTCGATGACGGCGGGGTGCGGCGCCCGTCCCGGGTCGGCGCTGATCTGGTGGCCGGGCTGACGACGGCCGCCACGGTGCAGGTCGTCGACTTGATGGCGCTGGACAGCTCGGAATTGACCCCGCACGACTGGCAAGGGATCGGTACGACCGTACACAAAGCCGTCGACCACGGTGCCGACGGTGTCGTCGTCACGCACGGCACCGACACCCTGGAGGAAACCGCACTGTGGCTGGAACTGAACTACGCCGGTGATGTCCCCGTCGTGCTCACCGGCGCGCAACGCAGCGCGGACGCGCCCGACGCCGACGGGCCGGCAAACCTGCGGGACGCGCTGACGCTGGCCGGCAGTCCGGCCGCCCGCGGCCTCGGGGTGCTGGTGTGCTTCGCCGGTCGGGTGTTGGCACCGTTGGGCCTGCGGAAAATCGCCACCCGGGATCTCACCGGGTTCACCGGCCCGATGCTGGGTAGCGTGGTCGGCGGTGACGTCTCCGGGTTGGAACGGAAAACCCGGCCGGTTCTCGGCGATCTGAGTCTGGTCGACCTTCCCAGGGTGGACATCATCGCGCTATATGCCGGCGCGGATGCTGTCGCCCTGGATGCGGCCGCCGCCGCAGGCGCGCGCGGCGTGGTGCTCGAGGCGCTGGGCTCGGGCAACGCCGGGACAGCCGTCATCGACGGGGTGCGCCGGCATTGTCGCAACGGACTGTTGGTCGCGGTGTCCAGTCGCGTGCCCGGCGGCCGGGTCAGCCCGGACTATGGTCCGGGCCGGGCGCTGGTGGAAGCGGGAGCGCTGCCGGTGCCGCGGCTGCGGCCCGCGCAGGCCCGGGTTTTGGTGATGGCCGCGCTCGCGGCGCGACGACCGGTCGCCGAGGTCATCGAGCGCTGGGGTTGAAACGTCCGTTAGCCGTCGTGCTGGACTCGCAGATGGGCGAGGTAGTCCGGCCAGTCCAAGCTGTCGACCGGGTTGGCAGCGGTGAGCTCGGGTGTCTCGAGGGCAAACGTGTGGGCTCGGCCCGGCCCGGTGCTTCGAGTTTCGAACCGCACGGTCACCACCCCGTGCCCCGCGCCCTGCACCCAGCCGTGCCCGAACTGCGGATGGCGGACATCGTCTCCCACCGCCCAGCTGGGTGTCGTCGAGATTGCCGACGGCGATGGCGCTGACGGCTCCACCGGCCGCAACGCCTCGGTGTCGCCGATGTCTTCGGCCATTAGCACCGGATCGGCGAACAGTGATTCCTGCCGCGCCTCGTCCAGCCGAGTCAGCCCGGAAAGTCCGACGCCAAGCAGCCGGATGGGGCCGATCTGGTGCGGGTCGAGCAGCAGGCGCCGGGCGACTGCGACCAAGGTGTGAGCATCGGTGGTCGGGTACGGCAGGGTGGCCGACCGGGTGAGGATGCTCATATCGGTTTTCCGGAACTTCACCGTGACAGTGCGGGCCCCGCGGCCGTCCCGCAGCAACCGCCGGTGGGCGTGCTCGGCGATCGGACCGACCTCGTCGGTCAGCTGCGCCAGCGTGGTCAAATCGATGGCGAAGGTCGACTCGGCGCTGATCTGCTTGGCCTCAGCGCGTTCGGCGACCGGACGATCGTCGATCCCCTGCGCCAACCGGTGCAGTGCGGCGCCGGTGGTCGCGCCCAGGATGTTGGCCACTTCGGCGTCGGTGAGGGCGGCGAACTGGCCGATGGTTTCGATGCCCAACCGGTGCAGCTTTTCTTCGGCGACCGGGCCGATGCCCCACAGCCGTCGTACCGGCAGTCCATGCAGCAGGGTGCGCTCCTCACTGCGACGCACCACCCGGACGCCGTCCGGCTTGGCCAGATCCGAGGCGATTTTGGCGATCTGCTTACCGGTGCCGGCGCCGACCGAGGCCACCAGTCCGGTCTGTTCGCGTACCCGGCGTCTGAGCTGTTCGCAGAACCGCTCCACGTCGGTTTCCGCCGCGCCGGCGAGTTCTGGCGGCTCCCCGAACGCCTCGTCGAACGACAGCTGTTCAACAACCGGGATCAAGTCACGAACGGTGTGGAAGACCCGGCGACTGGCCACCCCGTACACGACGCCGCGGGGTGGCAGCACCACTGCCGTCACCCCGACCAACCGGCGGGCCTGATGCATCGGCATCGCCGAGCGGGCCCCGAACACCCGGGCCTGGTAGCTGGCGCCGGCCACCACGCCGCGACCGCCGAGGCCGCCGACCAGCACCGGCCGCCCCCGCAGCGTGGGCCGGGTCAGCTGTTCGACGGAGGCAAAGAACGCGTCCATGTCCAGGTGCAGGACCCAGCGGGAGTCCACGACTGTTCATGCTATTGGGCAGCGTCACAACCCTCGATCGCTCAGCCAGTTGTGCACCCTGGCGGCAACCGCGGCCCATCCGGGTTCGAGCATCATGTCGTGACCCATCTCCGGGAAGAACTCCGCCCGGGTCCGGTACGCCCGCGCTGTCGCGTGGACCTCTTCGGACGTCAAAAACCGGTCTGACAGCGCACCCAAGACCAGAACGGGAGTGCTGACCCGCGTCGGGTCGGGCAGATCGAACAGCAACATATCCAGGACGGCCCGCGCGCTTTCGCCCTGGAAACGCTCGACACACCGGGCAGCCAACGGCGCGGGCGTTTGCGCACAAAAGAACGCCTCGCGCAACAGCCCCGCAGTGTTGGTGGCGGACCAGGCTTTTCGGCTGACCGCCGCCCATGCAGTGTGCCTGGCGTGCCGCTTCGCGAAGCGCACCGCGATTCCGCTGACCCCGCGGGTGGGCGCCGACGCGACCAGCACCGCAGCGGGCGCTGGATGTTTCTCCAGATACTTCTGCACCACGAACCCACCCATCGAATGACCGATCAGCACCGGCGCGGCCGCCAGGCGGCGGGCAACTGCGGCGACGTCCGCCACATAGTCGGCGATCGAACAGCTGCGTAGCGCCTTGGTCGTCGAGCTGCCGCCATGGCCGCGCAGGCTGACGGCGACGGCACGATAGCCCGCGGCGGCGAAGAAGGGCAAGAAATGCTCGTCCCAGCACCATGCGGCGTGCAGTCCGCCGTGGACAAACAGCAGCGGGGCCGGATGGGTCGCACTGGACCGGCCTTTGTCGATGATCTCGAGCATCGAAGCCTCGCCAGATTCGGTTGGCGCCGTCAGGTGGCGTCGAAGAGCACCGGCAGTGCCAGCGGTGACCGAAACGCCACCCCGACCACGTGCGGTGCCGGGGCGTCGGGGTCCAGCCGCAGACCCGGCAGTCGGTCGAACAGGGCGTTGATCGCGACCGTGGTTTCCATCCGAGCCAGGGCCATGCCGAGGCACAGGTGCGGTCCGCCGCCGAACGTCAGGTGCAGGATGTTGCGCCGAGTCGGGTCGAAGCGGTCCGGGTCCGGGTAGCGCTGCGGGTCCCGGTTGGCCGCGGCGATACAGACGTTGACATGCGTTCCGGACGGAATCTCGAGTCCGCCCAGTTCACCGTCGCGGCTCGCCACCCGCATCACCGAGGTGATCGGCGGCTCCCAGCGCAACGCCTCCTCGATAGCGCCGCGGATCATCCCTCGGTCTGCCCGGACCATGTCCAGCAGGCTCGGCTCGGTGAGCAGCGCGACCAAGAGATTGCCCGATGCCCGGTAGGTGGTTTCGACCCCGGCCGGAAGGATCAGCAGCAGCAGCGCGAAGATCTCGTCGTCGGTCAGCCGGTCGCCGTCGAGCTCGGTGTCAGCCAGCGTGCTGATCAGGTCGTCCTGCGGTTGTCGTCGGCGCTCGGCGAGGATCGCCCCCAGGTAGTGCTTCAGCGCCGCCGATGCGGCGATCCCGCGGTCCCAGTCGTAGACCACGTTGAGCAGTTCGATCGACAGCCGCTGGAACCGCGGATAGTCCGACCGCGGCAGTCCCATGATCCGGGCGATGACCTGCACCGGGAAGGCGAAGGTGAACTCGCGGACCAACTCGGCTCGGCCCCGCGGCGCGAACCGATCGATGAGCTCGCCGACCACCACCTCCACCAGGGTGTCGCGCCACCGCTCCATCAGCGTTGACCGGAACGACGGCGACACCAGCGCCCTGGCGGCCCGGTGCTCGGCGCCTTCGAGTTCCAGCAGGGTGCGGCCCATCACCGGCCCCATGATCTGCCGGTAGATCGACGACGAGAACGTTTCGTCGTGGGTGAGCACCGTCCGGCACTCCTGGTAGCCGAGCACCGTCACGCCGTCCACCCCGAGTGTCTGGCTGGCCGCCTCGGCGAACGGGCTGCCCACCATCACCCGGTGTCGCTGCCTTGCCTCCCGCAGCCGCTCGTGCACGTTCTCAACCTGCATGAGCAGACCGTTCGACAGCTCCGTCGGGTCGAATTCGTCGGCGGTAGCCAGAGCCGGATCCGTCATGGCGTCACGGTTTCGGTATCGCGCCCGGAATGCAGCACGGTGCCGGGCAGCGCGCCGGTGGGTATGCCGTCGCGGCACACCTCGACACCGCCGACCCACACCGAGCTGATCCCGTCGGCGTCAGCCACCAGCCGAGGCGCGCCGGCCGGCAGGTCGTAGCGGGTGCGCTCGGGCCCGTGGCCGACGGTTTGCGGGTCGAACAGCACCAGGTCGGCGTGCCAGCCCGGTGTGATCTGGCCCCGGTCCCGCAGTCCGTAGAGCCGGGCCGGCACGTCGGTGATCAGTCGGACCGCTTCTTCGAGCGTTACCACCTGATACTCGCGGACGCCACGGCCGAGCAGTGCCGTGGTGTAGATGGCTCCGCACATCATGTCCAGGTGCGCGCCGGCGTCCGAGCCGCCGATCACAGCATGGGGGCTGCGCCACACCTCGGCGCGCAGCTTCCAGTCGGCGACGTCGTCGCCGGTCGGCACCGGTTTGAGGCCGGTGCGCAACTCGTCGGCAACCACGATGTCGCAGAGTGCGTCGAACGGCTCTTGGCCGCGAGCGGCTGCGACGTCGCCCACCGAACGCCCTGTCGCGTCGGCGTTTTCCGGCGCGAACGTTTCGGCGATGATCAGCCGGTCCCATCGGGCCAAGCCCCGTAGGATGCCTGCCTCGTCGGACTGCGCGCCCTCGTTGAGGCGGCGGCGCACCTCGGGATCCGACAGCGCCTTGATCCGTTCGGGCAGCGGCAGGTGCATGGTGTCGCGCCAGCCCGGCAAGCCGTCGAGCACGAAGCCGGACAGAAACGACAGCCGGATCGCCATGGCTTGCGGCAGGGTGAGCGCGACTATCCGGCCGCCGCGCTCGGCCGCAATCTCCGATGCCCGCAGCTGTCCGTGGTGTCCGGTCGGCGTCGCCGCCGACACCGCGAGTAGGTTCCAGTTCAACGGCCGTTCGGCGGCTCGCGACATGTCGGCGAGCAGGGCGGTCTCGTCGTCGGTGAAACCCGACAGGCAGCCGGGGACAATGGCTTCCAGTGTGGTACCGGGATGACCGCGGACGCCGGTGGCCAGTGCCACCAGTTCGTCACGGGACGCGCTGCGTGACGGCACCGGGTGACCGGCGGCATCATTGTGGGTGTGCGACTGTGACGTCGAAAGGCCCATCGCCCCAGCGGATAACGCGTCATGCAGCAGTTGCACCATCTTGTCGGTCTGCGCTGGAGTCGCCTGGCCACCGATCGCGTCGGCGCCCATCGCCGCCAACCGCAGCGCGGTGTGGCCGACCAGAAAGCCGGCGTTGACGGCGATCCGGCCGTCGAACCGGGCCAGCCAGTCGCCGAACGACGACCACTCCCAGTCCAGCCCGGCCCGCAACGCGTCCAACGGCATTCCCTCGACCCGGGCCAGCATCCGAGTGAGGTAGTCCTGTTGGTCGGCCGGTGCCGGCGCCAGGGTGAAGCCGCAGTTGCCGCCGAAGACGGTGGTGACGCCGTGCTGCACCGACGGGCTGGCGGTGGGGTCCCAGAACAGTTGGGCGTCGTAGTGGGTGTGCAAATCGACGAAACCCGGCGCCAGCACTTGCCCGTGGGCGTCGACCGTCCGGGTCGCCGACTCATCGACGTGGCCCGGTGGACCGACCGCCGCAATCCGTCCGTCGTTGACGCCGACGTCGCCGCGGCGGGCGGGCGCCCCGGTGCCGTCGACGATTTCGGCGTTGCGGATGACCAGGTCTAGCATTTGAGCCACCCGTCGTCCGGCAGTGGGTGACGAAAAAGTTCGGCCGCGTTGCGGTGGGTGATCCGCTCGGCGTCTTCAACAGACAAGCCCGCGACGTTGCGCCCGACCACCTGCTGAGTGTCCGGCCAGGTGGAATCGGCGTGCGGATAGTCACTTTCGACGAGAATGCGTCCGGCCCCGATGGCGTCCAGCGCGCCGAACGCGTGCGGGTCGTCGATCGAGCAGAACCAGAAGTTGCGCCGCAGCACCTCACTGGGCAGCAAGTCGCCCTGCCACGCGCCGCCTTCGGACCCGGAGGCCGAGTGCGCCAACACGTAGTCGGCGCGGTCGCCGAGCATCGCCGCCCAGCCCAGGCCGCCCTCCGCCAGCGTGACGTTCAGCCGCGGGTAGCGGACCGGGACGCCCGACCACAGCATGTCGGCACAGGCGACCAACGCGTTCACCGGAAACAATGTGGTGATGGTCTCGAATGGCGTGTCCGGCGCCGGGATCGGCGCCCACTGCGCCGATCCGGTGTGCAGGCACACCACGGTGTCGGTGTCCTGACAGGCGGCGAAGAACGGATCCCACACGCCGGTGTGCAGACTCGGCAGCCCGCACTGGGCCGGCAACTCGGGGAAGCTGACCGCCTTGAAACCGCGGGCGGCGTTGCGGCGCACCTCATCGGCCGCCAGCGCCGGATCGGCCAGCCATGGCAGCTGCAGCGGGATGATCCGTTCCGGGAAACTGCCCGCCCACACCTCCAGATGCCAATCGTTCCAGGCGCGCAGCACCGCCAGTCCCAACTCGGCGTCCTTACTCTTCCAGAACACGGTGCCGGAGAAGCCGGCGATCAACGACGGGAAGTTCAGCGATGCCCAGATTCCGGCCAGGTCCATGTCGCTGACCCGGGCCTTGATATCCCAACAGCCGGGCCGCATTTCGTCGAACCGGGCCGGCTCCATGCTCCATTCCTCCGGTGGACGCCCGATCACCGCGTTGAGACCGATGTTGGGATATTCGCAGTCCTCGTAGCGCCACACCTGCCGACCGTCCTCCGTTTCAACGATTTTCGGTGCCCGGTCAGCCAGCGCGGCCGGCAGCCGCCCGTCGAACAGGTCCGGCGGCTCGATGACGTGGTCGTCGACCGAGATCAGGATGTGTTGACGTTCGCGTGGAGCCGGATCCGGCAGTAGCGCCATAGCAGAAGCTAACGACGGCTTCTGCCGGCTGTCAACGCTATCTATGCAATCATTGTCAAGATTTAGGGCTGCGGTGCGGGGTGCCGGACAAACGCTCTGGGTTGAGTGAATGCCCGGATGCCGTCCGGGCCCAGTTCCCGACCGAGTCCGGACTGACCGACGCCACCGAACGGCAGCCGCGGATCTTGGGCCGCCATTCCGTGGCAGTTGATGCTGACCGTCCCGGCCACGAGTTGCGCAGCGACCCGGTCGGCCAGGGCGTCGTCATGCGTCCACACCGACGCGGTCAGGCCGAAGTCGGTGGCGTTGGCGGCGGTTACCGCATCGTCGATGCCGCGGTAACCCAGGATCGGCAGCACCGGCCCGAACTGCTCTTCGGCGGCCAGCGCCGACCCGGGGCCCAGATCGGTCACCACCGTCGGCAGCACGAAATAGCCGTCGGCGTCGGCGTCGGCGTCGCGGATCCGGCCGCCGGTGCGGACGGTCGCCCCGCGTGCTCTGGCGTCGGCGACCAAGGTCTGCACCCGGTCGCGGCCGGCGCGGGTGTGCAGCGGGCCGAGCGTGGTGTCGTGGGCCAGGCCGTCGCCGATGACTTCGCGCTCGCAGCGCGCCAGGATCGCCTCGGCCAGGTCGTCGACCCGCTCGGTCGGCGCATACAGTCGCTTGATCGCCATGCACACCTGACCGCCGGTGGTGTAGGTCGCGGCCATCAGTTGCTCGACGAGCTGGTCGCTGACGGCGATGTCGGGCGCCAGGATTGCGGCGTCATTGCCGCCGAGTTCCAGCAGCACCGGGGTGAGCCGCTGGGCGGCGGCCGCCATCACGGCCCGCCCGGTGGCCACTCCACCGGTCAACGAGATGACGTCGACGCCGGGGTGGCTGACCAACGCTTCGGCCAGCCCGCTGCCCGGACCGGCGAGCACGTTGACCACGCCGGGCGGCAGCGCCGCCGCGAACGCCGCACCGAACGCCAGGGGGGTCAGTGGGCAGGTCGGCGGAACCTTGGCGACGACGGTGTTGCCGGCCGCCAGCGCTGACGTCAATTTGGTGGTCAGCAGCGATAGTGGCCAATTGAACGGCAGTAGCAGCGCGGCCACGCCGTAGGGCTCGTGCTGCAGCCGCGGGTAGGGCGACTGTACGTCGACCCACTCCGGGGCCAGCGCCGCCTCGGCCATCGATCCGAGCAGGGTGGCCACCGTCGGCGCGATGGTCAGCTCAAGGGTCGCCTCGGCGAGCACCTTGCCGTGTTCGCGGGTGTACAGCCGGGCGCCGTCGTCAGCGATGAGTTGCTCGGATGCGGCGGCCGCGGCCGCGGTGATGGCCGCGACGCGTTCGGCGACGCTCAGTGCGCACCAAGCCGGCGCCGCCTTGCGAGCGGCCTGCACCGCGGCATCGAGCTGGGCGCGGTCGGCGGCCGGCGCGTGGCCCACCAGCTCGGCCGGCCGGGCCGGATTGTGCACCGGGTACGTTCCGGCGGCGCCAACCTGGGGTTCAGCGCCGATGGTGAGCATTGCGTGGGCGGTCGCGGCGATGGTCACGGCCAGCTCCTTCCCCGGCCGCTTGACCCGGGTGCGGTCGTGCCGCCATGGTAAGTCACTGTGACCCAGATCTCGGGCTTAGCCACGTGAAGGCGGCGCTGCTGCGCGAGGTTGGGCAGCCCGCGACGGTGAGCGAACTGGCGCTGCGGCCGGTCGGCCGGGGCGAAGTCCGGGTTGAGTTGGCCGCCAGCGGCATATGCCACACCGATCTGTCGGTGCGCGAGGGCGCCATGCCCGCATTGCTGCCCTGTACGCTCGGTCACGAAGGTGCCGGGGTGGTGGCCGAGGTCGGCGACCAAGTCAGCGCCGTCGGCCCTGGCGATCACGTGGTCCTCACCTGGAGCGTGCCGTGCCGGTCCTGCCCGAATTGTCTGCGCGGCGAGACGCAACTGTGTCCCCGCGGGCTCACCCACGCGTTCGGCGAGCCCTACGGCGACAGCGACGGCCCGGTCTGGCCGTCGATGGGCACCGGCACCCTGGCCGAACAGACGCTGGTACCGGCGGGCGCGGCGATTCCGGTCGACCGAGCGCTACCCCTCGACGACGCTGCACTGCTGGGTTGTGCGGTGATCACCGGAGTGGGCGCAGCGCTGCGCACCGCGGCGGTCCGCCCGGGCCAGACGGTGCTGGTGATCGGTTGCGGCGGCGTCGGTTTGGCGGCGATCCAAGGCGCCCGGTTGGCCGGCGCGGCGCGGATCATCGCGGCGGACCGGGCCACTGCCCAGCTTCCGGCCGCAGTGGCCAACGGCGCCACCGACACGGTCGACGCCGGTGCGGCCGACCTGGTCGCCGCGGTGCGTGACCTGACCGGTGGCACCGGTGTTGACCACGCGATCGAGGTTGTCGGCAGGCCGGTCACCATCCGCGCCGGGTATGACGCCACCCGGCCCGGCGGCACGGTCACCGTGGTAGGGGCGGCCAGCATGGCCGAGACGGTGGCCTTCCCGGCGCTGTCGCTGATGGCCGAAGGCAAGACGATTCGCGGCAGCGTCTACGGCGGCGGGGACCCGGCGCGTGATATCCCGGTGCTGGCCGACCTGGCGTTGCGCGGCCGACTCGATCTGGAGGCGCTGGTGACGCGCCGGATCGGTATCGACGATGTCGAGGCGGCGTTCGCCGACATGGCTGCGGGGCGTGGCGCGCGCAGCGTGGTGTGTTTCGGTGCCGGTGTGCAGGCCCGCTGATGGACGTCGGCTTCATCGGGTTGGGCAGCCAAGGCGCACCGATGGCCCGGCGCATTATCGAAGCGGGTTATCCGATGACCCTGTGGGCCCGCCGGCCCGCGGCGTTGACGGCATTCGCCGATACCGATGCGAACATCGCTGGATCGCCCGCCGACCTTGCGGCCGCCAGCGAGCTGGTCTGTGTGTGCGTGGTGGGTGACCGCGATGTCGACGAGGTGACCTACGGCGAGCACGGCCTGCTGGCCGGGATCACGCCGGGCAGCGTGATCGCCGTCCACAGCACCGTCCACCCGAAAACCTGCCACCGGTTGGCCGAACAGGCTGCAGCGCAAGGGGTTTCTGTTGTCGACGCACCGGTCAGTGGCGGCGGACCGGCGGCCGCCCAGAGACGACTGCTGGTCATGGTCGGCGGCGACGCCGACAGCGTCGCGCGGTGTCGTCCGGTGTTTGAAAGCTATGCCGACGCTGTGGTACACGTCGGTGGCCTGGGTTCCGGCCAACTGACTAAGTTGGTCAACAACCTGGTGTTCACCGCGAACCTCGGATCCGCGGCAAGCGCGCTGCTGCTCGGCCAAGGGCTGGGCATCGCATCCGACGGGCTTGCCGAAGTGTTATCCCGGGCCAGCGGCAACAGTTTTGCACTCAACAGCATTAAGCTGGCCGGCGGAACCCTGGATAATCTCGCGGCGCTGGCCGCGCCGCTGTTACAAAAGGACGTCCGATTGGTGGTCGATCTCGCCGAGGCGGCCGGTGCGCCGGCCGGTGCGGTACTCGACGCCGCCGATGCGGCGCTGTCGTTGATGGGGCATCCGCGATGACCGAAATCAGGCCAACCTCAGATAGGGCAAACCCATGGCAATGAATCTCCTGCACCGGCGGTGTTGCAGCTCGAACCGCTGGGCCAAGTCGGTGAAACAAGAACTCATCCCGTGGGTGTTGGCCGATGTGGAGCTCGGTGACGATGTGCTCGAGATCGGTCCCGGCTACGGCGCCAACCTGCGAGTGCTGATCGATCAGGTGCCGCGATACACCGCAGTCGAAATTGACCCCGCCATGGCAAAACGTCTGCAGGACAAATATGGACCGCGCGCCCGGGTCATCCAGGGCGACGGCACCGCCACCGGCTTGCCCGACTCTGAATTCAGCTCCGTCGTGTGTTTCACCATGCTGCACCACATTCCGACGCCGGCACTGCAAGATCGACTTTTCGCCGAAGCGTTTCGAGTGCTCCGTCCCGGCGGAGTATTCGCGGGCAGTGATGGCGTGCCGTCGCTGCGGATGCGGCTGGTGCACTTTCGCGACATCTACAACCCGGTGTCGCCCGACACATTGGCGGACCGTTTACGGCGAGCCGGATTCCACGACGTCGCCGTCGACACTCGCGGTGTTCGACAGCGCTGGCGGGCGGCCAAGGCGTAAGCAGCCCTGCTCGCGGGTCAGGTTCTCTCGATCGTTACCCGCACGCCGTCGCCGATCTCGACCGCGTCCGGACCCGGCTCGCCGAATTCGAAGCTGGTGGCCAGGATTTCCCGCGCGATCAGATCGCGATGGGTGCGCGCCCAGGATGCGTGCGCCGCAGGTACCGACATGGCAACCCGGATCCGGTCGGAAACATGCAGTCCGGTCGACTTGCGCAACTCTTGCAGTTCACGAATGCGGTCCTTGGCCCAGCCCTCGGCCTCCAGTTCCGGGGTAACGCTACCGTCGAGCACGACCAGTCCCGCGCCGTCCGGCAGTGCCGCGGTGAATTCCGGGTCAGCCGCCACCAGCCGGGCGGTGTACTCGTCGGCCTGCAGCAACACCGGGCCGGCACGCAACGTGCCGTCCGGGTTGACCACCCCCTCCCCCGCCTTGACCGCCTTGATCGCGGTCTGTACATCTTTTCCTAACCGTGGGCCGGCCACCCGGGCGTTGACCGCCAACTCGAAACGCCCGTAGCGGTCGACGTCATCGGTGAACTCGACGGTCTTGACATTCAGTTCGTCGGCAATCAAATCGGCAAACGGAGCCACCTGTTGTGTATCGTCAACTGCCACCGTGAGTTTGGGCAGCGGCAGTCGGACCCGCAACCGGTGCGCCTTGCGCAGCGACGACGCAACCGAGCACACCTCCCGGACCCGGTCCATCGCGGCGACCAGGCCGTCGTCGGCCGGTACCGTCCCGGGCTGCGGCCAATCGGTCAGGTGCACCGAACGTTCTCCGGTGACACACCGCCAGATCACTTCGGTGACCAATGGCAACAGCGGCGCCGCCAGCCTGCCGGTCACCTCCAGCACGGTGTGCAGAGTGTCGATCGCATCGCGATCTTCATCCCAGAACCGTTGCCGGGACCGCCGCACATACCAGTTGGTCAGCGCTTCGGTGAACTGACGCAACTCCTCACAGGCGACGGAGATGTCGCAGCGATCCATCGCTGCGGTCAGGACGTCGCGCAGCGTGGCCAGTTTGGCCAGGACGTAGCGGTCCAGCACATGGGCTGAGTCGGTGCGCCAACTCCCGATTTTCGGGGCGTACAGGGCCAGGAAGCTGTACGCGTTCCACAGCGGCAACAGCACCTGGCGGACACCTTCCCGGATACCCGACTCGGTGACGACCAGGTTGCCGCCCCGCAGGATCGGCGATGCCATCAGAAACCATCGCATCGCATCCGAGCCGTCGCGGTCGAACACCTCGGTGACATCCGGGTAGTTGCGCCGCGACTTGCTCATTTTCTGGCCGTCGCTGCCCAGCACGATGCCATGCGCCACACAGGTTTTGAACGCCGGCCGGTCGAACAGCGCGGTGGCCAGCACATGCAGTGTGTAGAACCACCCCCGGGTTTGGCCGATGTATTCGAC
>CAZPZQ010000057.1:0-12881 GCA_964590745.1 uncultured Mycobacterium sp.
TGGCCAAGACCGTCGGGGCGGACCCGCTGGACATCCAGAGCACCTTCGTCGGCGCGATCTGCCGCTGGCAGGCGGCCAACCCGGCCGGTCTGATCGACATCACCCGGTTCTGGTTCGAACAAGGCAGCCTGGGTAACGAACGCAAAGTCGCCGAGTACCTGAAGTATCAGATCGAAAGCCGCAGCATCGTCGGCGTGCAGTCGATCGTGATGCGACCCAACGACCCCAACGGGTCGTGCGGCGTGGCGAGCGACGCGGCCGGTGTCGTGGGCTGGTGGGTCAACCCGCAGGCGCCCGGCATCGACGCGTGCGCGCAGGCGCTCAAGCTGATGGAATTGACGTTGGCCACCAGCTCCTAACGCGGCACGTGGAACTCGACCAGGGCCGCACCGCCGAGTTCGAGATCCGCCCAGCGGGTCGGCACCGCCAGCACCGCTATCGCTGACGTCGGGAACTTAGTCGAGATCCGTTCGGCGGCGGCCGGCTGAGTCCCGGCGGCCCCGGCCAGGGCGAGGGCAGCCTGCGAAATCGCCGGTTCGTGTGCGATCACCAATAGGGTGGTGGCCTCGTCGGGCACCCTGTTGATTTCATCGATCACCATCCCTGGGGTGGCGCCGTAGAGCTGCTCGACAAAGCGAACCGGCGCATCGATCCCAGTGAGCGCCAATGTGTCTCGAGTGCGAGTTGCTGTCGAGCACAGCACTTTGTCGACTTTCGCCAGGTTGGCGCGCAGCCAGTCGCCCGCCAGTCCGGCTTCGCGCACCCCCCGCCGCGCCAACGGCCGGTCATGATCGGCGACCCCGGTCGGGTAGGCCGATTTTGCATGCCGCAGTAAAACCAGAGTGTGCCGGTCACTCATCCGACCCACGCTAGGGCACGGGGCCTCGGTCGCCGCGTCGGGACCATCCGGAGTTCCTGGTGCGCAAGTGTCGGCTGTGACATACGGGATCAGTTCTTGGCCGGACCTTTTGACGTGCCGACAAAGGTCCGCGGACTTGTCGGTGCCCGGTCCTACACTCGCGGTGCTCGGGCTTCGGCCCGGCAGGTGACGAGGAGAGGACGGCGCCGGCATGCGCTTCGTGCACACCGCCGACTGGCAACTCGGCATGACCCGGCACTTCCTCACCGCTGACGCCCAGCCGCGGTACTCGGCGGCACGCCGCGAAGCGGTGACCGGGCTGGGCGTGTTGGCCAACCAAGCGGGCGCGGATTTCGTTGTGGTCGCCGGTGATGTGTTCGACGCCAATCAACTCGCGCCGCAGGTGATCAGCCAGTCGCTGGAGGCCATGCGGGCCATTGGTGTTCCGGTCTACCTGCTGCCCGGCAACCACGACCCACTGGATGCGTCGTCGGTGTACACTAGCAGCCTGTTTCGGGCCGAATGCCCGGACAACGTGGTGGTGCTCGACGCCGCCGGGGTACACCCGGTCTCTCCGGGAGTGCAGATCGTCGCCGCGCCGTGGTGTTCCAAACGGCCCACCATCGACCTGGCTGCGGCGGCAGTCGCCGAACTGGGGCCGCCCGCCGAAGCGACCCGAATCCTGGTCGCCCACGGCGCCGTTGACGTGCTTGACCCCGATCCGGCCAACCCGTCGCTGATCCGGCTGAGCGCGCTGCAGGATGCGCTGAGCAACGGCACCGTGCACTACGTGGCGCTGGGCGATAAGCATTCCCGCACCCAGGTGGGCGACAGCGGGCGGATCTGGTATTCCGGCTCGCCGGAAGTGACCAATTTCGACGACATCGAGGCCGATTCGGGACAGGTGCTCATTGTCGACATCGATGAGAACGACCCGCAGCGCCCGGTGCGTGTCGAGGGGTGCCGAGTGGGCCGCTGGCGGTTTCGCCTGCTGCGCCGTCACGTGGACACCGGCGGCGACATCGCCGACCTGGATGCCGAGTTGGATCGGCTACCGGACAAGGACCGTACCGTGCTACGGCTGGCCCTGGCCGGTTCGCTGACCGTGACCCAGCGGTCGGCGCTCGACACCGTTCTGGAGAAGTGCGAGCGGCTGTTTGCCGGAGTGGACCACTGGGAACGTCACACCGAGTTGGTGGTGGTCCCGCAAGACGGCGAATTCGCCGACCTGGGCCTCGGCGGGTTCGCCGTCGCCGCCGTCGAGGAGCTGCTGGGGCTGGCCCGCCGCGGCGACGGCGACACTGCTGAGGACGCCCGCGCGGCGCTGGGTCTGCTGCTGCGGCTCGTCGACCGGAACCGAGGCGCGGCATGAAACTGCACCGACTGGTTCTGACCAACTACCGGGGCGTCCAGCACCGCGAGCTGGAATTCCCCGATCATGGGGTAGTGGTGGTCTCCGGCGTGAACGAAATCGGCAAAACTTCGATGATCCAGGCGCTGGACCTGCTGCTGAAATTCAAGGACCGCTCCGGTCACCGGGACGTCAAGGCCGCGAAGCCCACCCATGCTGACGTCGGCTCCGAAGTGACCGCCGAGATCAGCACCGGCCCTTACCGTTTCGTCTACCACAAGCGGTTCCACAAGTGCCCCGAAACGACGCTGACGCTATCCGCGCCGCAGCGGCAGCAACTGACCGGCGACGAGGCGCATGACCGGGTTTGCGCCATCCTGGCGGAAACTGTCGACACCGCACTGTGGCAGGCGCAACGGGTGTTGCAGGCCGCTTCCACCGATGCGGTGAATCTCACGCACTGCGATGCGCTGGCCCGGGCGCTCGACATCGCGGCCGGCGACGCCGCCACCCTCACCGGCGCCGAGTCGTCGCTGATCGAGAGCATCGACGACGAATACGCGCGCTACTTCACGCCGACCGGACGGCCAACCGGTGCGTTGGCCGCTGCCAACGCCGCGCTTGCCGAGGCTGAGACGGAAGCGGACCGCTGCGCACGATTGGTTGCCGACGTCAACGACCGGGTCCGGTTGCATGACGAATTGACCGAGCAGCTGGCGGTGTCGACTGAGCAGCAACAGGCCGCCGATCACCGGCACACCGCTGCGCAGCTGGCTGCTGACCGAGCCGCCGAGCTGAAAAACATGCTCCGCGAAGCCGAACTGAACGCTGCAGCGGCAGCGCTCGATCGCACCGCGTCGGACGCCGCCCAATCGGAACGGGAGCGGCTGCGCACCGATCGGGACAGCCGGGCTGAGACGGTCAGCACCCTGGAAGCCGAAGTTCGCCAGGCTGCTGCTGCAGAACTGGAGGCCCGGGCCGACACCGAGGCAGCCCATGCCGCCGTCGATGAGGCGGCGCACGCGCTGGCCGACGCCGACCGGCGGCTACGGACCGCTCGCCGCACCGTCGATCAGCTGGTCAACCGAGCCGAGGCGGATCGCCTGGCCGCCCGGCTGAGCAGCATCGAGTCCACCCGTTGCGACCACGAGCGGGTCTGCGACGAACTGTCCGGGATCACGCTGACCGAGGCGGCGCTGCGTCGGATCGAAGACGCCGCATCGGCAGTGGACCGATCGCAGGCGGCGCTGGCCGCGATATCGGCAGCGGTGGAGTTCACCGCCATCGCCGGTGTCGAGCTGCTCGCCGACAGCGAGCGCGTGTCGTTGGCGGCCGGTCAGAGCTGGTCGACTGCGGCCGACTCGGCCGTCCGGGTCGAGGTTCCCGGCGTGCTGGCGGTGCAGGTTCGGCCTGGTGAAAGCGCGCTCCGTGCGCAAGCCGAGTTCGCTTGTGCGCAACGCGAACTGACGGCCGCCCTGACTGCGGCCCGGGTGGCCGACGTGGCGGCCGCACGACAGACCGGCCGGCGGCGTCGCGAACTCGAAGGGCAGCGTGACCAGTTGAGCGCCACCTTGGCCGTGCTCTGCGCAGACGACCCGGTCGACGAGTTGTCGGTCAGGCTCGAGCAGCTGCGGGGCGATTCGGCCGGCCAGCCGCCGGAAGGCGCCGATCTCGACACCGCCCGCGCCGATCTGGCGACCGCCGATGCGGAGTGTGCCCGGGCGGCAACCGAACACCAGAACCGGCGGGACGCGGCCGTGCGGGCGGCGCAACACCTGGCCGAGCAGACCACCCGGTCGACCGGATTGCGGGAGAGACTGGAGACTCTTCGCGCCGAGTGGACTTTGGCCGCTGAGCGGCTGGCCGCCGAGCGCTCAACGAAAAGCGACACCGATCTCGCGAATGCAGCCGATGCCGCCCGGCAGGCGGCCGACGCTGCGGCCGGCCGGGTCGCTGAGCTCTCACAACAGTTGGCTGCGGCCGGCCCGGCCGCGGTGACCGCCGAACTGGCCTCGGCGAGCGCGGACGCCGAAGCGCTGCGCACCGAGCGAGACCGGGTGGCGCACGCGCTGCGTGACCTGAGCGTCGAGCTGGACGTGATCGGCACCGAGGGACGCCAAAGCCGGCTTGACGTCGCCGAAGCCGATCGAGATCACGCCGCCGCCGAACACGCCAGGGTCGATCGCCGTGCCCGCGCCGTCGACCTGCTGCGCTCGGTGATGATCCGGCATCGCGACGACACCCGCCGCCGCTACGTCGAGCCGTTCCGGGCCGAGCTGCAGCGGCTGGGGCGGCCGGTATTCGGATCCGACTTCGAGGTCGACGTCGACACCGACCTGAGCATCTGCAGCCGGACGTTGCACGGCCGCACGGTGCCGTACGAATCGCTGTCCGGCGGGGCGAAAGAGCAGCTGGGCATTCTGGCGCGGCTGGCCGGGGCGACCCTGGTCGCCAAGGAGGACACCGTGCCGGTGCTGATCGACGACGCGCTGGGCTTCACCGACCCGGATCGGCTGGTGAAGATGGGTGCGGTATTCGACATGGTGGGCGCCCATGGACAGCTGATCGTGCTGACCTGCACGCCCGGGCGCTACGGCGGCGTCAAAGACGCGTACCGCATCGACCTGAGCGCTTAGACTCGCTCCCGACCAGGGAGCGCGTGATGGACATTCATTCGGATTACGTGGTGGTCGGCACCGGTTCGGCCGGCGCAGTGCTGGCTAACCGACTCAGCGCCGACCCGATGATTACGGTGTTGGCGCTTGAAGCCGGCCCGCGGGACACCAACCGATTCGTGCACATCCCGGCGGCTTTCGCCAAACTTTTTCGCAGCGCCGTGGATTGGGACTACCTGACCGAGCCGCAAAAAGAACTCAACGGCCGAGAAATCTACTGGCCCCGAGGCAAGATGCTCGGCGGATCGTCGTCGATGAACGCCATGATGTGGGTCCGAGGTTTCGCCGCCGACTACGATGAGTGGGCCGCTCGCGCCGGTCAACACTGGTCGTTCGCCGAGACTCTGCCGTATTTCCGACGCATCGAGAACTGCCGCGCGGCGCGCTCATCCGTCGACCGCGACGACAGCGGGCTAGACGGACTGCTGAGCGTGTCATGTCAGCGCAGCCCCAGCCGATGGACTGCCGCGTGGCTGACCGCGGCGCAACAATGCGGATTTACGCTGGCCCAACCGAACTCCCGGCTGCCGGATGGCTTCAGCGAAACCGTCGTCACCCAACGCCGAGGTGCCCGCTGCAGCACCGCCGACGCCTATCTGAGGCCGGCTCTGCGCCGCACCAACCTGAACCTGCTCACCGAAGCGACCGCCACCCGGATCGTCATCGACAGTGGTCGTGCGGTCGGGGTGGAGTTCGAGAAGGACGGCCGGCGCAGCGTCGCCTATGCCCGTCGCGAGGTGGTGCTCTGCGGCGGCGCGGTGAACACTCCACAACTGCTGATGCTCTCCGGCATCGGCGATCGCGACCAGCTCGCCGACCATGGCATCGACACGGTGCGTCACCTGCCCGAGGTCGGCCGGAATCTGCTCGACCATTTGGTGGCGGTGCTCGGCTTCGATGTCCCCGCCGACACCTTGTACGCCGCGGAAAAGCCGAAGCAGCTGGCCGGTTATCTCCTTGGGCGGCGGGGTATGTTGACCTCCAATGTCGCTGAGGCATACGGTTTTCTGCGGAGTCGTCCCGAGCTGGACCTGCCCGATCTGGAGCTGATCTTCGGGCCGGCGCCGTATTTCGACGAAGGCATCGGAGCGCCGCCCACCGGCCATGCGGTGGCGTTCGGCCCCATTCTGGTCAAGCCGCAGAGCAGCGGCCAGGTCACACTGCGGTCCGCCGATCCGTTCGCCAAACCGGTGATCGACCCCCGTTACCTGAGCGATCCGGGCGGCGTGGACCGCGCGGCGATGATGGCGGGTCTGCGGGTCTGCGCCGCGATCGCCGCGGCGCCCGCGTTGAAAGGGGTACTCGGCGCTGTCGCGCGGCCCCGCGACACCACCCGGCTCGACGACGCCGCGCTGGAAGAAGCGCTCGCCACCTGCTCGCACACGATGTATCACCCGGTCGGCACCTGCCGGATGGGCAGTGACGAAGCCAGCGTGGTCGATCCCCAGCTCAAGGTCCGCGGCATCGACGGGCTGCGGGTCGCTGACGCATCGGTGATGCCCACCATCATCCGGGGACACACCCACGCACCGGCAGTCCTGATCGGCGAGAAAGCCGCCGATCTGATCCGCGACTGACCGAGCCACGATCACTTCCGGATGAAGCCGATCGCGGTGTAATCGACGTCGGCGAGGCCGGGGGCACCGAAGTTGGCCAGATCACTGCGTACCGCCACATCGCCGGGCGACTGAAACAGCGGCAAGCTGAATACCTCCTGCCAGAGCAGGACGTCAACGTCGTTGGCCAGCGCACGTGCGGCATCCACGTTCAGCTCGGCGAGGGTCTGCTCGATCTTGGCGTCGATCTCCGGGCTGCCGATCCGGCCGAAGTTGCTGTCCCCGTCCGACGCATAGATTTGGGTCAGCGCCGACAGCGGGTAAGCATCACCCGACCAACCGAATTGGGCGATGTCGAAGCCGCCGACACCGATGTACTGACTGAAGAAGCCGGTGCCGGGCTTGGCGTCGAGCAGAAGCTTGACACCGATTCGAGCCAGGTTCTGCTGGGCGACGAGGGCGATCTGTCGCGATGACTGCGCCTCATAGAACACGTCCCGGATGACCAGTTGTCGGCCGTCCTTTTCCCGCACCGCACCGTTGAGTTTCCAGCCCAGCTCGTCGAGATCCTTTGCCGCCCGGTCAGGGTCGTAAGCCGTCGGGGCGCTGTTGTCCTGATAACCCAACTGGCCGGCCACGTAGATGTGGTTGTTCAACGGCGTGGGATGGTCGGTCAAGCCGTGCTGAGCCACGTTGGCGATGGCTTGGCGATCAATGCCTCGAGCGATCGCCAACCGCAGCCTGGTATCGGACAGAATGGATCCGGGTGCTCCGTTGAAGGTGAAGTGCGACCAGGTCAGTGTCGGTGCTCGCCGGATTGCGATGCCAGGTGTGCGCTGGGCGATCGTCAGATCGTCCAGGGAGGCTAGACCGGCGGCGTCGATGGCGTTGTTTTGCAGCGCGGGGATGCGCGCTGCAGCGTCGAGCACCAGGAAGGTCAGCGAGTCCAGCCGCGGCTTCGCGCCCCACCAGTGCGGGTTGCGGCTCAACGCGATTCGCTGTGCGGCCCGGTCGATGGTCGACACGATGAACGGCCCGGCGGACGGGCCGGGCCGGTTAAGCTGGGCCTTGTTGAAGGCTTCCGGGGTGGCGGTCATGCTGCGTGGCTGCAACCCGGCGAACAAGCCCCGCCATTCGGCATACGGCTTGGCGAAGGTGACCACCGCTTGCCGGTCGTTGACGCCACGGGTCACCGATTTCACCCGCTCGTAGCCGGCCTTGCTGGCGATCGTGAACGTCTTGTCCCGGCCGCTGCAAGCGTGCGCCTGCGCGGCAAGGTCCGCCCAGGTCAGCGGGGTGCCGTCGGTCCACACTGCCCGCGGATTAATGGTGTAGGTGACGACTTGCGGGCTGGTGCTGGTCAATTCGATGCTGGTGAAGTAATCGCGGTCGATGGTCAGTGAGCCGTCAGCCGCGGCGCGAAACGCGCGCGGCAGGGTGGGCTGGACGACCGAATTGAGGTTGACGGTATTGCCGTCGATGTGCAGCGGATTGAAGTTCGGCGGAAACTCGGTCAACGCCAGCCGCAGATCACCACCGTCGCGCAACGTCGTCGGATCCCTGGGGTTGATGTCGCTGACGGTACCCACCTGTGTCCCCGCCGTCGGGGGACCGGCCCGCGGCGGTACGGCCGAACAACCGGCGACCAGCAGTCCGGCTGCCAGCGCCAGCAGCGCCGGCCGGACTGTGGACGGACAGGTCATCCGCCCGATGTTAACTGCGGGCGACATCAGGGTGTGCTCGCGGCACCGCGGCCAGCAGCCGTCGGGTGTACGCATGCTGCGGATCGGTGAATACCTGCTCGCCGTCGCCTTGTTCGACGATCTTTCCCTGATACATCACCGCGACCCGATGGGCGAGGTGTTTGACCACTGACAGGTCGTGCGAGACGAACAGGTACGATAATCCGAACTGTTGCTGCAAATCCAGCAGCAGGTTGATGATGCCGGCCTGGATGGACACGTCGAGCGCCGAGACCGGTTCGTCGAGCGCCAGGATCTTCGGCTGCAACGCCAACGCCCGGGCTATTCCGATCCGCTGTTTTTGCCCGCCGGAAAACTCGGCCGGGTATCGGCTGGCGTCAAAGCGGCTCAGCCCCACGGTGTCCAGCAGTTCAGCGACCCGGTCTTCGCATCGGCGCCGATCGAACCCGTTGGCCGCCAACGGCTCGGCGAGCACATCGAACACCGGCAACCGCGGGTCCAGGGACGCGGCCGGGTCCTGGAAAACCACCTGCAGGTCGGAGCGCAGCGCCCGTCGGGCCGACGGGGTCAGGGTCGCAACGTCGGCGCCGAGAACCTCGATGGCCCCCGCTTGCGGCGCGGTGAGCTCGAGAATCTGGCGCAGCGTCGTCGACTTGCCCGACCCTGATTCTCCAACGATGCCCAAGGTGCGGCCTTGCGGCAAAACGAAGCTGACGCCGTCGACCGCGCGGACCTCGCCCAGCCGCCGACGGAACACCACCCCTTTGCTGAGCCGGTAGGCCTTGACGAGGTCGGTAACCCGCACCACTGCCGGGGGTTCGTCGGCGGCCGTTGTGGCCGACGGCTGCGTCGACACGTTGAAGATCTCGGCGGCGCTGCGCCCCGCGACCACGTCGGTGCGGATACACGCCGCCTGGTGGCCTTCGGTGATGGTGACGAGATCCGGTTCTGCCGACAGGCATTCGTCGATCACCAGGGGACATCGCGGGGCGAACGGACACGCGTTCGGGGTCGGCGACGACAGCGATGGCGGCGCGCCCGGGATGGGAACCAGTCGGGTGCCCTGAGGTGCGTCCAGCCGAGGTACCGAACCCAGCAGGCCGACGGTGTAGGGCATCCGCCGATCCCGGTAAAGCTCGTCGACCGCTGCGGTTTCGACGGCGCGGCCGGCGTACATGACCAACGCGCGGTCGGCGAACTCTGCCACCACACCCAGGTCGTGCGTGATGATCAGCACGCCCGCGCCGGTGACGTCGCGGGCGGTCTTGAGCACGTCGAGGATCTGTGCCTGCACCGTGACGTCGAGCGCGGTGGTCGGCTCATCGCAGATCAGCAGATCCGGATCGTTGGCGATGGCAATGGCAATCACCACCCGCTGGCGCTCACCGCCGGATAACTCATGCGGGAAGGCTCGCGCCCGGTGCTGCGGCTGCCCGATGCCGACCAACTCGAGCAACTCGACGGCGCGGGCGCGAGCGGCCCGCCGGCTGACATCGCGGTGGTGCACCTCGATGGCCTCGGCGATCTGGTCGCCCACCGTGTATACCGGCGTCAGCGCCGACATCGGATCTTGAAAAACGGTACCCATCGCCTTGCCGCGGATGCGGGACAGCGCGGCGTCACCCAGCCCGAGCAACTCGTCACCGTGCAACCGCACCGAGCCGGAAACCCGCGCATGTTCGGGCAGCAGCCCGGCCACCGCCATCGCCGCGGTGGTCTTCCCGCAGCCGGATTCGCCGACGACGGCGACGACTTCGCCCCGGGCGACGGTGTACGTCATGCCGCGCACCGCCCACACCGGCGTATTTCCGGTTTCGAACGTGACGTTCAAATCTCGCACGTCCAGCAGCGCAGTCATCGCGGCCGCCGCCGACGAGGTCGGCTGGACGGGTCCAGTGCATCCCGCAGGCCGTCACCGACCAGGTTGGCGCACAACACGATCATCACCAGCACACCACCTGGAAACAGGAAAACCCACGGAAATGTCGTCGCTGAGTTGGTGCCGTCCGCAATGAGCGTGCCGAGTGAGACATCAGGTGGCTGGACACCAAAGCCCAGGAAACTCAATCCGGTTTCGGCCAGGATGGCCAACCCAACATTGAGGGCCGCGTCGATGATCAGGATTGACGCGACGTTCGGCACCACATGACGCCAGATGATCTGCCGGCCAGATACACCCATATACCGTGCCGCGTAGATGAATTCGCGCTCACGCAGACTCAACGTCATGCCGCGCACCATCCGCGAGCTGATCATCCAGCTGAATGCGGCAAGCAAGATGATGAGCCAAACCACGCTGCCCGACTGCTTGGTGCGCGGCGTGACGATGGCGATCAGGATGAAGCTGGGCACTACCAGCAGCAGATCCACCACCCACATCAACACCCGGTCGCGCCAGCCGCCGAAGTAGCCGGACACCGATCCGACGGTGGCGGCGACGCCGGTCGAGATGAACGCAACGCACAGGCCGATCAGCATTGACTTCTGCATGCCGCGCAGCGTTCGGACCAACAGATCCTGGCCTAAGGCGTTGGTGCCGAACCAGTGCCGAGCCGAAGGCGGTTGCAGCAGCGCGTCGTAGTTCAAGTCGGTGTAGCTGTAGGGCAGTAGCGGCGGTACCGCATAACAGCCGACGAACAGCAGCGCCAGCAGGATCAGCGACACCACCGCCGGTCGGTTGCCGACGAACCGGCGCAGCACCAGGCTTCGCCGGGATGCGAACGCCGGGGCGGTGATATCGGTGGGCGTGGTCGTGCTCGACAGCCCCATCTGCTCGGTCATGACACCCGCACCCGCGGATCCAGTGCCGCGTAGATCACGTCGGACAACAGTCCGGCCAACAGAATCGCCGCGCCGGAGAACACCGTTATCGCCACCACGATGTTGGTGTCCTGGGTTGCGATGCCTTGCACCACCCATTCGCCCATACCGTGCCAGCCGAAAATTTTCTCGACGAACACCGCGCCGGTGACCAGGCCGGCGATCCCATAGGCGAACAGGGTCGCCATCGGAACCAGTGCGGTGCGCAATCCATGCTTGAACAACGCACGCCGGCGGGTGAGACCCTTGGCCCGAGCGGTGCGGATGAAATCTTCCCCGAGCACATCGAGCATCGCGTTGCGTTGGTAGCGACCGAAACCCGCCATCGCGCCCAGCGCCAGGGTCAGGCTCGGCAGCACGATGTGCTGGACCCGGTCGATGAACTGACTCCACGCGCCGCGGGCGGCCAGCGGTGATGCCTCCCCGGTGTATTCGAAGACCCGCACACCCAGCACCAGGTTGATCCGCAGCCCCGCCAGGATGAGCAGGTAGGCCAACACGAACGTCGGGATACTCAGCACGACGAAGGAGAGCACGGTGATCACCCGGTCGCTGAACCGATATTGCCGGATCGCCCCCCAGGCTCCGATCACCACGCCGGCGACGGTGCCCACCACCGAACCCACCACCACCAGCCGCAGACTGACCCCGATCCGCCTGCCCAACTCCGCCGACACCGGCTGACCGGTTATCGTCGGGCCGAAGTCGCCGCGCACCGCGCCGGAAACCCACGCTGCATACCGCACCGGTATCGGTTTGTCGAGACCGAGTTCGGCGGCTTTGGCGTCGATGATCTCGGGTGGTGGCGGGGGGCTGCGCTGCATAAAGCTTTCCAGCGGATGAAACGCCAGCGAAGTCAGGCAGTACGTCAAAAAGGACGCCAGCGCGAGCAGCACGATGTAGTTCAGCAGCCGACTGAGCAGGAACCGCGTCATGGCCGGTCCTCGCGCGCGGATGCCATGGGCACAGGGTAAGGCGTACCCAACTGCTTCTCTGGCGGAGCCGTCGCTGTGTCGGCCGCCGGCCCTTCCGGTTCCGATGATTTTAACCGGTGGAAGCGGTGTCTGCCGTTGCTAAGCTCGCCGTGGGCACTGGCCGTTTCGAGTCTGTTTCGGTGTGTTCCAGCAAACCGGATACCTACTGACATGGTGAGGAGATCGGCGTGACGGCTACCGACGAGTACCTGGCGAACAATGCGGCGTATGCCCGCAGCTTCACCGGATCGCTGCCGATGCCGCCGAGCAGGGCCGTCGCGGTGGTGGCGTGTATGGATGCCCGATTGGACGTCTACCGGGTGCTCGGCATCAAAGAAGGCGAGGCACACTCGATCCGCAACGCCGGTGGGGTGATCACCGATGACGCCATCCGGTCGCTGGCGATCAGCCAGCGGTTGCTGGGTACCCGAGAGATCATCCTGATCCACCACACCGACTGCGGGATGCTCACCTTCACCGACGACGACTTCAAGCGATCCATCGAGGAGGAGACCGGCCTTCGCCCGTCGTGGGCGGCCGAGGCGTTTCCCGACCCGGTCGAGGATGTCCGGCAGTCGTTGCGTCGGATAGACATCAGTCCGTTTATCACCCAGACCGAGTCGCTGCGCGGCTTCGTCTTCGACGTCGCTACCGGCAAGCTCGACGAGGTCAGCCGCTAGCCGGAGCTGGCTCGCTCAAGCCACAACCTCAAGCCAAAACATTGACAGCGACCGGCGCGAGCTGGTTAGGTATGCGGCATACCTTGTAAATGCGGTAACTCTAACCAGATTTACCAACAATCGTCCAGGGATGTCAATTGACCAGCCCCCCGTCGGCACCCTCGATCGTCCCGGCGGTCGGGCAGTACGAACTGAGCCACCTGCGCTCGCTGGAGGCCGAGGCTATCCACATCATCCGGGAAGTGGCGGCCGAGTTCGAGCGC
>CAZPZQ010000057.1:12891-14001 GCA_964590745.1 uncultured Mycobacterium sp.
CCCGCACTGCTGCTCGGTCGGCTACCTGCTGCGTGATGACCGGCCGAGTTCGAGCGCCCGGTCTTGCTGTTCTCCGGTGGCAAGGACTCGATCGTGATGCTGCACCTGGCGGTCAAGGCGTTTCGTCCGGGGCGGCTGCCGTTGCCGGTGATGCACGTCGACACCGGCCACAACTTCGACGAGGTGATCGTCCACCGCGACCGGGTGGTCAGCGACATGGGGGTGCGGTTGGTGGTGGCGAAAGTGCAAGACGACGTTGATGCCGGGCGGGTGGTCGACAATGGCCCGTCGCGCAATCCGCTGCAGACGGTGACGTTGCTGCGCGCGATCGCCGAGAACAAATTCGATGCGGCGTTCGGCGGCGCGCGTCGGGACGAGGAAAAGGCTCGTGCCAAAGAGCGGGTGTTCAGTTTCCGCGACGAGTTCGGTCAATGGGATCCCAAGGCGCAGCGGCCCGAACTGTGGAACCTGTACAACGGGCGACACCGCACCGGGGAGCACATCCGGGTGTTCCCGCTGTCGAACTGGACCGAGTTGGACGTCTGGTCGTACGTCGGGGCCGAGCAGATCGGTTTACCGTCGATCTATTTCGCCCACCGGCGGCGCGTCTTCCTGCGCGATGGAATGCTGCTGGCCGCGCACAGGTATATGCAGCCCCGCGCCGGTGAGGAGGTCTTCGAGGCGTCCGTGCGGTTCCGCACCGTCGGTGATGTCACCTGCACCGGGTGCGTGGAATCCTCGGCAGCCACGGTCGCCGAGGTGATCGCCGAGACGGCGGTATCTCGGCTCACCGAGCGCGGCGCCACCCGGGCTGACGATCGGATCTCCGAGGCCGGTATGGAAGATCGCAAGCGGCAGGGTTATTTCTGATGGCCGGACCGACCACCCTGCTGCGCCTGGCCACCGCCGGTTCCGTCGACGATGGCAAGTCCACCCTGATCGGGCGACTGCTCTATGACGCTAAGGCGCTGATGGAAGACCAGTGGGCGTCGGTGGAGCGCACCTCCATCGAGCGGGGCAACGACTATACCGACCTGGCGCTGGTCACCGACGGACTGCGGGCCGAACGCGAACAGGGCATCACCATCGACGTCGCCTACCGCTACTTCG
>CAZPZQ010000058.1:0-4967 GCA_964590745.1 uncultured Mycobacterium sp.
TGTGCGGTAGGCGTCGGCGCCGCTGGACTTCGGCGCCCAGGTGGTGATGGGCTCGCCGGCGACGCTGGTTTCCGGGAACCGCACGGTGCGGGTGATGACGGTGTCGAACACCAGGTCGCCGAACCGCTCCACCACCCGGGCCATGACCTCCCGCGAGTTCACCGTGCGCGGGTCGTACCGGGTGACCAGGATGCCGCTGATGGCCAACTTCGGGTTGAGTCGGTCTCGCACTTTGTCGACGGTGTCGGTGAGCAGCGCCAGCCCGCGCAGCGAGAAGTACTCGCACTCGGTCGGGATGATCACCCCGGCCGCGCAGGCCAGTCCGTTGACGGTGAGCAAGCCCAGCGACGGCTGGCAGTCGATCAGCACGTAGTCGTAGCGGTCCAGCACCGGGCGCAGCGCACGGCCGAGTGACTGTTCCCGGCCCACCTCATTGACCAGCTGAATCTCGGCAGCCGACAGGTCGATGTTGGATGGCACCAGGTCCAGGCCCTTGATCCGGGTCTCCATCAGCACGTCGTCGACCGACACCCGGGGCTCCACCAGCAGATTGTGGATGGTGTGCTCCAACTCGTAGTGCGGCACCCCCAGCCCGGCCGATAGTGCGCCCTGCGGATCCAGGTCCACCAGCAGCACCCGGCGGCCGTACTCGGCCAGGGCGGCACCGAGGTTGATGGTGGAGGTGGTCTTGCCGACGCCGCCCTTCTGGTTGCACATCGCGATGACTGCGGCCGGACCGTGCGTGGTCTGCGGCTTCGGCTCCGGGATCACCCGCCGTGGGCGCCCGGTCAACCCGACGTCGGCCTCGCTGTGGGCTGCGTTGCTCTCGCCGGGTTGGCTCATCGCCGCCCGGCTATCGGCGACTGCGCTGGCGCAATGCTGGCGAACATCGGCAAGAGTCTAGCGGGTAGTGCGGTCCGCGCCGGGCAGATAATCGGCAACCGCACCGGTTGACCCACATAAAGTTGGGCCATGAGCCTCAAGCAGCGCCTGCCTTTCCTGCGGTGGTCGGTTTGGCGGATGGCCGCCGGTGTCCGCAACTTCGCTCGGACCGGCCAAATCGGAGACGGACGTGAGGCGGCGGCAGTCGATTATGTGTTGAGCAACGCCCGGCCCGGCGATATCGACGATGTGCTGGCCACCGTCGACAGGTTCGGCTACCAAAAGTCGATGTTGATCAACATCGGCGACGAGAAGGGTGCGCTGCTCGATGCCGCGGTGCGCCGGGCCCAACCCAAGCTGGCGCTGGAACTGGGCACGTACTGCGGTTACAGCGCATTGCGCATCGCTCGGGCCGCCCCGGCAGCCCGGGTGTACTCCGTCGAGTTCGCCGAAGCCAACGCGCTGAACGCCCGCCAGATCTGGGCGCACGCCGGTGTCGCCGACCGGATCACCTGCGTGGTGGGCAGTTTGGGCGACAACGGCCGCACCCTTGACGCACTGACCGTCCGACACGGCTTTCGGCCCGGGCTACTGGACTTCCTGTTCCTCGACCACGACAAGGACGCCTACCTGCCGGATCTGCAGAACATCCTCGACCGAGGCTGGCTGCATCCGGGGGCGATCGTCGTCGCCGACAACGTCAAGGTGCCCGGCGCACCCCGCTACCAGGAGTACATGCGCCGCCACCAGGGCGTGCGGTGGAACACCACCGAGCACAAGGCGCACGCCCAGTACCAGACCCTGATCCGGGATCTGGTGCTCGAATCGGAGTACCTGGGCGGCTAGTTCCGGTCCGGCCTCGCCCGCGAAGGTGCAGAAAATGACGGTGACAGGCTACTGTGACGTACATCCACGCACGTTCGTGGAGACAGGGGGCTCGCGGGGGTAAGCGGGCTCGCAACTAGCGGGCGCGGGGGTGGGCTTCGGCCCACACCTCGCGCAACGCGTGCACGGTGACCAGGGTGTAGATCTGCGTCGTCGTCACCGAGGCGTGGCCGAGTAGTTCCTGCACCACCCGCACGTCGGCGCCGCCGTCCAGCAGGTGGGTGGCGAACGAGTGCCGCAGCGTGTGCGGCGACACCTTGGCCGTGATGCCGGCCCGCTCGGCGGCGTCCTGCAGCACCTGCCAGGCGCTTTGCCGGGATAGCCGACCCCCGCGGGCATTGAGGAAGACCGCCGGCCCACCCCGGCCGCGAGCCGCCAGCACCGGGCGGCCACGCACCAGGTAGGCGTCCAGTGCCGCCACCGCCGGTCGTCCCACCGGCACCAGGCGTTGTTTGCCGCCCTTGCCGCGCAGCAGCACCGACCGGGCCTGGGCGTCGATGTCGTCGACTTCGAGCCCGACGGCTTCCGATATCCGGGATCCGGTGGAGTACAGCAGCTCCAGCAGCGCCCGGTTGCGCAGCGTGAGTGGTCCGTCCGACGGACTGTCGCCGCCCGCGCCGGTCAGCAGCGCCAACACCTCGTCGGTAGTCAGACTCTTGGGCAGCCGGCGCCCGGGGGTCGGCGGCTTGACCGCCCGTGCCACATCGAACGCGGCCAGCCCTTCGGCGGCGGCGAATCGGTGCAGGCCGCGCACCGCGATCAGTGCGCGGGCCGCCGAGACCGCCGACAGCGCAGGCGTGCCGTTGTCCGGGTTCCCGCGCCGCAACGCGACCAGGAATTCGCTGACATCGGCCTCGCTGGCCCTGCCCAGGTCGTCGACTCCGCGGTCGGTCAGATGGGCGGCGTAGCGGCGTAGGTCGCGCCGATATGAGCTCAAGGTGTTCGCCGCGACCCCCCGTTCGATCGCCAGATGGTCCAGATAGCTTTGCAGTTGCGCCTCAAGCGGAGCCGCCGACGTGGTCAACATGGTCACCGCCCGGACTGCCGGGCGGCGAACGCAGTCGGCCGGTCGCCCCAGTCAGCGCTGGCCGGACGCGGTTCGGCGGAGCCGTGCAGCACCGCGCAGGCGGCCAAGATCCCGGATACCGCAATGGAATTGACGATCTGCCCGGCGAAAACCAGGTGGACGGCCTCAGCGATCGGATACCACCGCAGGGTCATGTCAGCCTCCTCGTCATGGGCATCAGGACGGCCTACCTCCTTGAGTCCGGTGGCCAGGTAAACCCGCACCGATTCATCACTGAACCCCGGGCTGGTATCCAAATCGACTAGCACCTGCCAAGTTTCGGCTTGCAAGCCGGCTTCCTCCCTGAGCTCGCGGGCGGCGGTGTCCTGCGGCGCTTCGGCGGCGGTGTCGAGCAGACCGGCCGGCAACTCCCACAGCCGCCGGCCCAGCGGGTGGCGGTACTGGTAAATCAACGGGATGTTGTTGTCGTCGTCCATGGCGAGCACTGCCACCGCGCCGTAGTGCTCCACCACCTCACGGCGCGCGGTTTTCCCGTCGGGCATGCGGACGTCGTCGACGCGCAGGGCGAAAATCTTTCCTCGGTGCAGAAGCTGCGACGACGCCGTCTCGAAGACGTGCTCAGCCACGGATCACGGTTTCGCGCAAGGGGTCAGCTAGCGGCTGGCCGGCACTGAAGTGACGTTCGTTGCCGTTGGGTAGGTGATCAGCGTGTTGCTCGGGTATCTCGACCGGCAGCCGTTCGGCGGCCTTGTAGTCGATGGCGGCTCCGACGAAGGCGGCGAACAGCGGATGCGGCCGGGTGGGTCGGCTCTTCAATTCCGGGTGGGCTTGGGTGCCGACGACGAACGGGTGGATCTCGGGCGGGTATTCGACGAATTCGACGAGCTGCCCGTCTGGCGACGTGCCGCTGAACCGCAGACCGCTCTCGGCGATGCGGTCCCGATAAGCGTTGTTGACCTCGTAGCGATGCCGATGCCGCTCAGACACCTCGGTCGCCTGGTAGGCCTGCGCGACAATCGAATCCGGCTCGAGCACGGCGGGGTACGCGCCGAGCCGCATGGTGCCGCCGAGGTCGGCGACACCGGCGACGGCATCCTTCTGGTCGGCCATGGTGGCGATCACCGGATCCGGGGTGTGCGGGTCGAACTCCGCGGAGTTGGCCTCGGTGAGGCCGACCGAGCGGGCAGCCTCGATCACGATGCATTGCAGACCCAAACACAGCCCCAGCACCGGCAGCCCGCGCGTGCGCGCGTAACCGATGGCGCCGATCTTACCTTCGATGCCGCGGATCCCGAATCCGCCTGGAATCAGCACACCGTGCACGTCGCGCAGCAGCACGGCCGCGTCGACCAGCGTCTCACAACTGTCGGACGCCACCCAGTGCATCTCCACTTTGGCGTGGTGTTTGAACCCGCCGGCGCGTAACGCCTCAATGACCGACAGGTAGGAATCGGAGAGGTCGACGTATTTGCCCACCAACGCGATCCGAACCGTTTCCTGTGGTTCGTGCACCCGGCGCAACAGGTCGTCCCACTCAGTCCAGTCGACGTCTTTGAACGGAAGGTTGAGTCGGCGCACCACGTAGGCGTCGAGCTCTTCGCGGTGCAGCACCTTGGGAATGTCGTAGATCGACGGTGCGTCCGGCGTCGAGATCACCCCGTCGATATCGACGTCACACATCAACGCGATTTTGTTCTTGAGCGCCTCCGGAACGTCGCGGTCGCAGCGCAGGATCAAGGCATCCGGGGTGATGCCGATGCTCCGCAGTGCCGCGACCGAGTGCTGTGTCGGTTTGGTTTTCAGTTCGCCGGACGGAGCCAGATAGGGCACCAGCGACACGTGCAAGAAGAACACGTTCTCTCTGCCGACATCGTGACGGACCTGACGGGCGGCCTCCAGGAAGGGTTGTGATTCGATATCGCCCACGGTGCCGCCGATTTCGGTGATGACAACGTCCGGCCGGTTGCCGTCGGCGTCGGATTCGCCCATCGCGAGGATGCGGCTTTTGATCTCGTCGGTGATGTGCGGGATTACTTGAACGGTGTCGCCGAGGTATTCGCCGCGGCGCTCCTTCGCGATCACGGTCGAATACACTTGGCCCGTAGTAACATTCGCTGAACCGGATAGGTTCCGGTCGAGGAATCGCTCGTAGTGGCCGACGTCGAGGTCGGTT
>CAZPZQ010000058.1:4977-13395 GCA_964590745.1 uncultured Mycobacterium sp.
AACGGGTTCATCGTTCCCGGGTCGACGTTGAGGTACGGGTCTAGTTTCTGCATGGTGACCTGCAGTCCGCGCGCGGTCAGCAATTGACCCAGGCTACTGGCCGTGAGCCCCTTGCCCAGTGAGGACGCGACGCCGCCGGTGACGAAGAGATACTTGGTGGCGGTTTGCGGATGCTTTCGCAGTGCTGGCAACAGCAACCTCCGTGACGGCCGGGCAAGACGGGAGCAGGATTAGGCCTGCCGACCCACGGAATCTCACCCTAACATCGAAGCGGCGACACGGTGCTGGACACGCCCCCGACACGCCCGGAAGCGAGTGGCGCGCCGGCCAGCGGATCCGATACCGGTGGGTCTACTGAGCGACGGTGATCGAGTCCGCGCCGTGACCGATACCGTACCGACCGGGCTGGCCACCGTTGATGAGGCTGGCCGCCGCCATGATCGCGGTGATCCGGCCGGATGCTGTACCGATGTCGTCGACGGTGCTGATCGCTCCGGCCAGGGCGGTGTCGGCGCGCGCCACTGCGACCGCGGCGGTGCCGGAAGCGCAGCCGTCCCGGCCGGCCAGCACAGTCGCGGAGCCGTGCGGTGCCAGCGCCGCAGCGAATCGGGCCACGCTGGAGCCCCGGTTTCCGGCGTCATCGCCGAGCGGCCCACCGGTGATCACCATCGCGGCGTTCGCGGCGCCGATGCGCGCATCGCGGTACGTCACGAACCCGGTCTCGCGCAGCGCCGCCAGTACGGTCTCACGTTGATTGTCATCGACCGGCAAGACCGCCGGATCGCGGTTGGTCAGCAGCGCGATCCCCAGCAGGTCACCGGCTTGCGAACCCTGGTCGACCAGTTTGGTGCTCAGCTGGGCGCCGGCCGGCACGATGGCGGAGGCCACCACGGAGCGCAGTTTCTCCGCCGAGTTGCCGTCGACGAACTGTTCGGTCAGCGAGACCGTTCCGGTGACCGCACCGCCGGCCTGGGCGACGGTCTTGGTCACCGCCTCGACGTCGTCGTCGTAGGCATCGGGGCTGCGAAAGATCACGACCGTTTTGTCGGCCAGTTCGCCGCGCACCATGCGCGGGGTCATCTGAGCGTCGAAATCGTTTGCGGTGCTGAGTTTCTCACTGAGTACGTTCTCTTGGTCGTGCAGTGCATCGATCTGGCCGTAGAGATCTCGCTTCTCGGCACGCAATCCGGACAGCAGGCTGTCGGACAACAAGCCCGAGCCCAGTACCACGCCGACGGCCAGCGCCAAGAACACCGCGGCCAGCGAGATCGCATGGTGGCGCAGAGTTAACACCGCAGTGCCGTTCCGCGCCGGCCTACGCCATCCAGCCGTGCACCCACAGCGTGAACCGGTTCCAGTAATCGACCATCCACTGCAACACCACGGTGTCGGTACGCGACACCCACAGTGCCACCGAGACGGCGATGAGCATGGTCAGCACCAAGAAAGCGATAGCCGCGCCGGAAACCCGGTGGCGGTACAGGGTGGCGACCGCGCGGGCGTCCACCAGCTTCTCCCCCACTTTCAGCCTGGTCAAAAACATCGACGGATTGCTGAGCTGGCGAGTTCGATCGAAGAACGTCTCTATGTTGGCGGTGTGGCCGGCGGTGACCAGTAGCGCCGCACCGTGATGATCGGCGAGCAGCAGCGCCAGATCCATCGCCGAACCCGCAGCCGGGAACGTCATCGCCCCGATACCCAGGTCCTGGATGCGTTCCAGGCCGGGCGCATGGCCGTCGGCATCGGCCGGCAACACCACCTGCGCGCCGCTCTTGAGCACGTCGGCGCTGAGCTGATCCGGGTCGCCGACGATGAGTTGGGGACGGTGGCCGGCCTTGCGCAACACGTCCGCACCGGCGCCGACGCCGATCAACACCGGCTGGTACTCCTTGATGAATGGTTTGAGGCTTTTCAGGTCGTCGGCGGCGTGCGGTTCGTCGCCGACCAGCACCACGTGCCGGCGGCGCAGGTTGACGTCGATTTCCGGAATCCCGATCCCGTCGATCAGCAGCGGGCTCTCGCTGCGGATGAACTCGATGGTGTTACCAGCGAACGCCTCCAGGTGCGCGACCAAGCCGCTTTTGGCCTCGTGCATCAGATCGGAGATCTCCAGATCGGAGCGTTCGATGCCGACGGCCAGCCGGCGATCGCCGGCGTAGACGCCGCCGTCGTACAGCCGCACCTTGGCGCCGTCTTTGATCTTCTTGAACACCGTCGGCCCGGTTTCGTCGATCAAGGTGACGCCATTGGCCACCAGCACCTCCGGCCCCAGGTTGGGATAGCGGCCGGAGATCGACGACGACGCGTTGACCACACCGGCGATGTCGGCTTCCACGAGTGCGTCCGCGGTAATCCGGTCCAGGTCGAGGATGTCGAGGACCACGATGTCTCCGGGGCACACCCGGCGCAGCAGTCGGTCGATGTCGTGGTCCACCCGTGCCGTGCCGACGACGCCCGGCCGGGAGGTATTGCGGGATAAAAGCGCAGGCATCCTCATGGGGCGATTTTGGCCGGGAAACCCTCCGGATACCGGTAGGCGCGCCGTAACAACAGCCCCAGAAGTTAAATTCTGTCACAGCTGTCCAGGTCGGCGCGGTCCTCGTCGGCGGCGGCGAGCAGTTCTCGAGCATGCGCCCGGCCGCTGTCGGACTCGCCCAGTCCGGCCAGCATCCGGGCCAACTCGGCGACACGGTCGTCGCCGTTGAGGCGCCGCACTCCGCTGGCGCAATCTTGTCCGGCACTGTCCACCATGAGGTGCGCATCGGCATACGCGGCCACCTGCGGCAGGTGGGTGACCACGATGACCTGGTGGGTGCGGGCCAACCGGGCCAGCCGTCGGCCGATCTGCACCGCGGCCCGGCCGCCCACCCCGGCGTCCACCTCGTCGAACACCATGGTGGTGCCCACCGACTGCCCGGACGAGGTGGCCAGCACCACCTCCAGGGCCAGCATCACCCGGGACAGCTCACCACCCGAGGCGCTTTTGGCCAGTGGCAACACCGTGATGCCCCGGTGTGCGGCGAAGCCGAACTCGACGGCGTCGATGCCGTCGCCGCCGGCGTGGACGTACACCCCGGACGGCAACATCAGCGCTGCCGGGTCGTCGGCGGCCGCGGCCGACACGACAGTGTTCGTGACCTCAACGGTGAACTCGGCGTCCGACATCGCCAGGCCGGCCAGCTCGGCGGTGACGGCTTCGGCCAGCCCGCGGGCCGCTTTGTTGCGTGCCGCGCTGAGGTCGGTGGCGGCGCTGAGAACCTGGCGGGTCAGCTCGTCGACGCGCTGCGTCAGGGCGGCCAGCGCTTCCTCGGACACATCGAGTTGGCTCAGTCGGTCGCGCGCGGCGGCGGCCCAGTGCAGCACACCGGCGATATCGGAGGCGTACTTGCGGGTCAAGGTGCGTAACTCGGCCTGCCGAGCCAGCTTGGCGTCCAGCGCTCCGGCGTCCGAGGGCAGTTCGTTGAGGTAGCCGCTGAGTTCGCGAGCGGCGTCGTCGACCACGGTGAGCGCTTCGCCGAGCTGCCCGCCCAACGCCCGCAACACGGTGTCGTCGGTGGCGTCCAGCGCCGACTTCGCCGTCGCCAGCCGGTCGGTGGCCGAGGTGGGCGCCAACGCCGTCTCCGCGGTGTCGTTGGGATCCCCGACCAGCGCGGTGTGCGCGGTCGATGCCGCCGCGCGCAGCGCTTCGAGTTCGGAGAGCCGACGGATCTCGGTCGCCAGCGCGTCGTCCTCGCCGGCCCGTGGGTCGACGGTGTCGATCTCGTGCAGCGCGAAATTCAGCCGGTCCGCTTCCTGGGCGAGTTCCCGGGCGCGGTTCTGCCGGTCAGCCAAGTCGCGTCGGGCGCACTGCCAGGCATCGCGTGCGCTCCGATAGCGATCCAACAGGGGCCCCGCGCCGGCGAACCGGTCCAGCGCTGCGCGCTGTTCGTCGGGTCGCATCAGCCGAAGCTGGTCATTCTGGCCGTGCAGGGTGAGCAGTCCGGCGGTGAAAACACCCAGCGCTTTGGCCGGCACGCCGCGGCCGCCGAGATACGCCCGGGACGGACCGTCGCGACTGACTGAGCGCAGCGCGATGACACTGCCGTCCTCGTCGCGTTCGGCGCCCGAGGAATCCAGCACCTGCTGGATCTGCGCTGCCATGGCATCCGGTAATTCGGTGGTGGAAAACCGGCCCTCCACCACGGCGCGAGCCGCACCGGACCGCACCCGGGCGGCGTCGGCGCGGGCGCCACCGAGCAGGTGCAATCCGGTTACCACCATGGTCTTGCCGGTTCCGGTCTCCCCGGTCAGGACGGTCAAGCCGCGATCGAATTCGGCGTTCGCCGCGCTGATCGCGCCCAGCGAGTCGATGCGGATCTCGGTCAACACCGGACAGTACCGTTACTGCCCGCGCCAGCCGGTGACCGGCAGCCGGAACTTGCGCACCAGCCGGTCGGTGAACGGCGCGCTGCCCAGCCGAGCCCATTTCACCGGCTTGGTACCGCGCCGCACTTCGAGCCGCCCACCGGCCGGCACCAACATTTCCCGGCGGCCATCGCAGAACACCAGGGCGTTGTGGCCGCCGCCTTCCACCTCGATCGCAATGGTGGAGTCGGGGCTGGTCACCATCGGCCGGGCGAACAGTGCGTGCGCATTGTTGGGGACCACCAAGATGGCGTCTAGGTCCGGCCACAGCACCGGGCCGCCGGCCGAGAATGCGTACGCGGTGGAGCCGGTGGGCGTAGACACCAGCACCCCGTCGCAGCCGAACGCCGACACCGGCCGCCCGTCCACTTCGAGAACCACCCCCAGCACGCCGAGCCGGGGACCTTTTTCCATGCTGGCCTCATTGAGGGCCCAACCGCGGTCGACGATCTCGCCGCGGGCGCGCACCACGACGTCCAGCGTCATGCGGTCTTCGATCCGGTAGTCCCGGGTGATGACGTGGTCGAGCACCGCGTCGATGGTTTCGGCCTCCGCCTCGGCCAGAAACCCGATTCGACCCAGGTTGACGCCGAGAACCGGGATGTCGGCATTGCGGGCCAGTTCAGCCGCCCGCAGGAAGGTGCCGTCGCCGCCGAGCACCAACACCAGCTCGCAGCCTTCGGCGGCGCGGTGATCGGGGTCCACCACCTCGATTTCGACGCCGAGGGCACGCATGTCGTCCGGCGCCAAGTGCAGTGATCCTTTGTCGACGGCCTCGGCGGTCAACACCCGCAGGGCGATGTGGTGGTCGCCGAGGACTTTTTCCACCCGGCGCGCGGTGTCGGTGGCTTCCTCACGTCCGGTGTGCACCACCAGTAAGACGCTGCGCTGCTCGCTCATTACGGACCTCGCTCGGATTGTCCGACGGCGTCCGCGACGGCTTGGCGCAATGCATCACCGGTCAGCGGTCGGGCCGGTGCGGCGCGCAGGTGCAGGAAGTATTCGACATTGCCCGACGGGCCGGGCAGAGCGCTGGCGGCCACCCCGGCGGTGTGCCAGCCCAGCTGGCCGGCGTGCCGCGCGACGGTCAACACGGCGGCGGCGCGCAGCTTCGGGTCGGTCACCACACCGCCGGGGCCCACCTGTCCACGTCCCACCTCGAACTGCGGTTTCACCATGGGAACGATATCGGCGTCCGGGGTCGCGCAGGCAATCAGCGCGGGCAAGACGGTGGTCAAGGAGATGAATGACAGATCGGCGACGATCAGTTCGACCGGGCCGCCGATGCTGTCCGGCGCCAAGCTCCGCACATTGGTCCGTTCCACGACATCCACTCTCGGATCGGTGCGCAACTGCCAAGCCAGTTGACCGTAGCCGACGTCGACTGCGATCACCCGGGCGGCGCCGCGATCGAGCAACACCTCGGTGAATCCGCCGGTCGACGCGCCGGCGTCGAGGCACCGCCGGTCGCGCACCGCAATGCCGAACGCGTCCAGGGCCCCGATCAGCTTGTACGCCCCGCGGGACACCCAGCTGCGACCGTCGCCCGAGACGGTGAGGTTCGCGGTGGCCGCGACGGCGGTGGCTGGCTTGGCGGCCGGAATGCCGTCGATGCTGACCCTGCCGGCGCCGATCAACTCGGCGGCCTGCTGACGGGAGCGTGCCAGACCTCGCCGGACCAATTCGGCGTCCACGCGGACCCGCCGCGACATCCGCGCACTCAGCCCTTCTCCGCCGATTCCAAAGCACGCACCAACAGGTCATGCGCTTCTTCCAGGCGCCGGGCCACCTCGTCGAGGTGGGCCTGCGCGGGCAACTCGGCGAGCTCGGCATCGCCCGGTAAGCCGCCCGGCAACTCGCCCGGTAACTCACCGAGGACGGCGGTGATGTGCGCCCGGATTTGGTCTGGTTCGGTACTCATTGCGGCACTCACGCTAGTAGGTCATATTTTTCATCGGTCACCAGTGACCAGCATTGCAGCGCCTGACGGGCTTTGTCATCGCCGGCCCGGACGGTGAAGCCGCGCTCAGCGAGGCCGGTGTCCCACACCGCGTGCGCCAGCGCGCGAACCACCGACAGCCCGTCCGGGTCGGCGTTCGGCTCTGCCGAGTGCACCGTCACCGCGGCGCCGCTGACCTGCACCCGCCACGCCGGTTGCGCGACGATCGCCAACCGGCTGGCGTCGTCATGCAGCGAGCGCAGGTCGGGGGCCAGGTAGGTCGGCCGTTGCCCGGCCATGGCTGCCACGGCGTCGCGCGCTGAGTTGACCCCGGTGAGCACCATCAGACTGGGCAGTCCAGCTGCGTTGGCGCCGGCGATGTCGGTGTCCAGCCGGTCGCCGACCACCAGCGGGGTGTGGAAGTCGCCGCGGGCCAGCGCATCGGTCATCAACGTCGGCGAAGGCTTGCCGGCGATCTCCGGCTCGGCGTCGGTGGCTGCCCGCAGTGCCGCCACCATGGCTCCATTGCCGGGCAGCAAACCACGTTCGGTGGGCAGTGTGCGGTCGACGTTGGTGGCCATCCACAACGCGCCGGACCGGATGGCCAACGCCGCCTCGGCGAGGTCCGCCCAGCCGGTGTCGGTGGAATGGCCCTGCACCACCGCGACCGGCTGGTCCTGCCAGCGGCGTACTGGCCGCAACCCCACCGTGGCGACCTCGGCGGCCAGCGCTTCGGTGCCGACGACCAGCACCGGCGACCCGGCCGACAACCGTGCCGCCAACAGGTGGGCGGCGGCCTGGGCGCTGGTGGCGATGTCGGCGTCGACGGTGGCGAAGCCGAGCCGGCTCAGGTGCGCCGCGACGTCGGCCGGGCGCCGCGACGCATTGTTGGTGATGAACAACTTGTCAGCATCCACCCGCTCGAGCGCCTGGACGGCCCCAGCGATGGATTCGTCACCGCGGACCACCGTCCCGTCCAGGTCGATCAGCAAGCAGTCGTGTTGCTCGGCCAGAGTCGCCATCTCAGCTCAGCTCGCTGACCCGGTCCTCGGCGTCGGTGACGCCATGGGTGTCGGCCGCCGCGGAACGGACAAACCACTGCAGCGCCTCTTCGGCGCGGCCAAGGGCCAGCAACGTCTCGGCGTAGGCGTATGCCAGTCGCGCCGCAGTCGATCCGGTGCGTTGCGGATCGAGTTGCGGGGTCGACAGCACCGCCAACGCTTGCTCCAGCTGGCCTAAATCGGCGCGCGCGCCGGCGGCGACGATCCGCAGTTCGTCGGCGTCATCACCGCTGAGCCGGGTCGCCTCTGCACTGCGGGCGAGGTCGACGGCCCGCTGCGGGCGGCCCAGGCCGCGCTCGCAGTCGGCGATCAGCGGCAGCAGCGGTGATGTGCTGCCCATTCGGCGGGCCGCGCGCAGCTCGGCCAACGCTTGCGCCCAGTCCCCGCAGCGGTAGGCCGCGATCCCGACGGCCTCCCGCACCGCGGCGATCCGTGCTGACCTGGCCCGGGCGGCACGCGCATGCTGCAACGCAGCGTACGGATCCTCATCGATCAGCGATCCCGCGGCGACCAGGTGGCGAGCGATCGCGTCAGCGGTGCCCCGATCCAAGCTGCTCAGTTCGCGGCGGACCTCCGGCGCCAATTGCCTGGCTTCGACATCGGGGGGAATCGGCGGTCCGGGCTCCGCGGGAGCACGCACGGAGCGCCGCGAGTCGCCGACCGGCGCAGCCCGCTGCGGCTGCGCTCGGCGGGCGCGGCCCGCGCCGGACCACCCGGGCGCGCGTCCCCGGTCGCGCGGAGTGCGCCTCGGCGCCCCCACGCCGGACTCCGGTCGGGCCGGCCGGTGATCGGCGCCATGGTCGTCGGGGTTCTCGGCCACCCTGTGTCCTCCGCCTCCTACCCGCTACTGCTGAAAAGAATAAACGACACCGGATGCGCCGCCGCCGTCTAATTCAACGGTCGCCGGCAATCCTAAATAGAAATGCCCCCCGAGACGTCGGAGGGCATTCCTATTTATGTGTGTTCGGCGGTGTCCTACTTTTCCACCCGGGTGGGTAGTATCATCGGCGCTGG
>CAZPZQ010000059.1:0-13324 GCA_964590745.1 uncultured Mycobacterium sp.
CATCCCGAAATCGGTGCATCCGTAGCGGATCGCAACCAACTTCTACGTGTTCGACTTCGAACTGAGCGGGAACGACATGGCCGCGATATCCTCGCTCGACGATGGCACCCGACTGGGTCCCGATCCACGCACATTCGATTACACAGGTAGGTGAGATGACCCCGACCGGAAAGCCGGGAAGCTCGATCCCGTCGGTCACCCTCAACGACGACAACACCATGCCGGTGCTGGGCATCGGTGTGGCCGAGCTGTCCGACGCTGAAACCGAGCGCGCGGTGTCGGCAGCTTTGGAGTCGGGCTGCCGGTTGATCGACACCGCGAAGGTGTACGGCAACGAAGCTGCCGTCGGCCGCGCCATCGCCGCCTCGGGCATCCCCCGCGCCGAACTGTTCGTCACCACCAAACTGGCTACGGCCGACCAGGGCTTCACCGCCGCTCAGGAGGCCTGCCAGGCCAGCCTGGAGCGACTGGGCCTGGATTATCTGGATCTGTACCTGATCCACTGGCCGGCCCCGCAACTCGGCATGTACGTCGACAGTTTCGGCGGGATGATGCAGGCGAAGCTCGGCGGGCTGATCCGCTCGATCGGCGTGTGCAACTTCACCGAGGATCACTTGATGAACGTCATCGAGCTGGCTTTCGAAACGCCCACCGTGAACCAGATCGAGCTACACCCGCTGCTCAACCAGGCTGAGCTGCGCAAAGTCAACGCCGAGCACAACATCGTGACGCAGGCCTACAGCCCACTCGCGGTTGGTCGCTTGCTCGATCACCCGACGGTGACCGCGGTCGCCGGCGAGTGCGGCCGCACTCCGGCGCAGGTGCTGATCCGCTGGAGTCTGCAGCTGGGCAACGCGGTGATCCCGCGTTCGTCGCAACCCGAACGCATCGCCAGCAATCTCGACGTCTTCGACTTCGAGTTGTCCGACGAACACATGGACGTCCTCAACGGGCTCCATGACGGGACCCGGGTACGCGAGGATCCGCTGACCTACACCGGTAGTTAACTCGGCGAGCAGACGTAAAGGCCCGCGAAACCGCGAGTTTTCGGGCGCCTTTGTGTCTGCTCGCGCTGCTAACGCGCCGCCCTGCGGCGTATCCGCTCGATCAAGGTGGCACGCACCGTCGGCCATTCTTTGTCGATCACTGAGTAGACCATCGTGGTCCGCCAGGTTCCGTCGCGGCGCCGAGCGTGCCGCCGCAGCGCCCCTTCTTCGGTCGCCCCGATCGCGATCACGGCACGGCGGGACGGCACATTCAGTTCATCGACGTTGAATTCGACACGTACCGCGCCCAGGTTCGAAAAGCTGTGGTCGAGCAGCAACAGTTTGGCCTCGGAATTGATCGCCGACCCCCGCACGCGGGTGCAAAGCCAGGTGTAGCCGACGGTCACCCGTCGGTGCACTTCGTTCATGTTGTAGATCGACGTTGTTCCGATGACTGCGCCGGTGGCGACCTCGATCTGAGTCAGCACCTGACGGCCGGAGTTCAGCGCGCGCCGAACCGTTTGCTCGGTCGGCGGCCCCGAGTCGCTGCCGTAGAGGAAATAACGCGTCGTCTCGTTGTCGTAGGCCCGGGCGAGCGCGGCGGTGTCGGATGGCTCGGTTGGCCGGAGCAGCACCGAATCGCCGCGCAGCGTGGGCGGCGTGTGCCAGTAGTCGACCGTCACCTCAGCCTCCGGGCGGACAGGATGCGGCGGCTTCGCGCAGGGTATCGGCCGACGGCTGATCCAGCCGCAACGCGTAACCGCGCAACACCGCCAGATAGGCGATGGCGTACTGGCAGCGAAACGCGGTGTTAGGCGGCATCCACAACGCGGGCTGAGCGTCACCCTTATCCTGGTTCCCCCGGCCGGCGACCGCCAGCAGGTTGGCCGGGTCGTTGGCGAACCGCAGTCGAGTGGCATACGTCCAACCCGCAGCGCCCATGTCCCAGGCGTAGGCCAACGGTACGATGTGATCGATCTGTACGGCCGCACCGACTTTGGCTCCGCGAGTGAAGGCGACGGTGGCGTTGGTATACGGATCGTGCAGGGTGCCGGTGGCAACCGCCGCAGGGCAGCGCTGCGTCGAGACGTGCGTGATGTCGACGAGGTCGCGGTTGAGAATGTCGTCGCGGGTGTCGCATCCGTTGCGACCGCCGGGCGCGTCGTTGTTGTCGTCCCAGGCGTCGCCGAATGCAGACCGGCGGTAGTCGTGCCGGTGAGCGCGCTCCGGGACCACTGAAATTCCGGCCAGCACGTCGGTGCCCGGCCGCACGGTTGGCGCCCCGGCCTGCGCGACGAACTCCCGGTTGCGGTGGCCGGCGTCCGACGCCGTTTGATAGGCGACCAGTACCGCGAACGCCGCCAGGACGGCCGGCCAGCGATGCGCCTTGCGGTTCATCGACACGGTCATGCTTTGTCCAGGTACTCGATACGGTCACTGTCGGTGAAACGTGCTGCCAGTATCGCTAATCCGGCATCGGCGGGGTTATCGGCATAGGCGCGGTCGCAGAATTCCCGGGCTGCATCGATGACTTCGGCGTGGTCGGTGAGCGACAACAGCTTCAGTCGACGTTGTCGGCCGGACTGACTACGACCCAACACGTCTCCTTCGCGACGCTCCTTGAGGTCCAGATCGGCCAGCGCGAATCCGTCCAACGTGCTGGCCACCGCCCGCAGGCGTCGGCCGGCCCTCGAATCCTTAGCTGTCCAGGTCGCCAACAGACACAGGCTCCGATGCGCGCCGCGGCCGATCCGGCCCCGCAACTGGTGCAGTTGGCTGATGCCGAACCGGTCGGCGTCGATCACCACCATCACCGTGGCGTTGGGCACATCAACGCCGACTTCGATGACGGTGGTACACACCAGTACATCGACCGCGCCGTTCCGAAACGCCGCCATCGCCGCGTCTTTTTCGTCGGCTGACAGCCGACCGTGCATCAACCCCAGGCGCAGCCCGGATAACCCATCCGAGCGCAATCGGGCGAATAACTCGACGGCGGTTGCTGACGGGCGGCTGCTTTCTTCAGACCGGCCGCCATCGTCGGATTCGTCGATACGGGGCGCAACCACATAGGCCTGCCGCCCGGCGGCAACTTCCTCCCGGATGCGCAGCCAGGCGCGGGCCAGCCAACCGGGCTTTTCGCGGACGAAGATCGTCAAGGTCTCGATCGGTTGGCGTCCGCGGGGAAGCTCACGCAGCGTCGACGTTTCCAAGTCACCGTAGACCGTCAGCGCGACGGTGCGCGGGATCGGGGTAGCCGTCATAACCAACAGATGCGGTGTGATGCCGGCGGGAGCCTTGGCACGCAACTGATCCCGCTGCTCCACACCGAACCGGTGTTGCTCATCCACGACCACCATGCCCAACCGGTGGAACTCCACCGCGTCCTGCAACAAAGCGTGAGTGCCGACCACGATGCCGGCCTGGCCGCCGGTGGTCTGAGCCCGTGCCTGCTTCTTCTGCGCCTGCGACATCGAGCCGGTCAACAGGGTCACGGCCGTGGCATTGTCCGCCCCGCCCAGTTGGCCACCCAGAGCCAACGGACCCAGTACCTCGGTTATCGACCGAGCATGCTGTGCGGCAAGCACTTCGGTGGGGGCCAGCAGAGCACATTGGTAGCCGGCGTCAATCATCTGCAGCATCGCCAGCAGTGCGACGATCGTCTTCCCCGAGCCGACCTCACCCTGTAGCAGTCGATTCATCGGCCGGCTGCTGTTGAGTTCGGTTGAGAGCACGTCGAGTATCTCGCGCTGTCCTGCGGTCAGTTCGAATGGCAGCCGCCGCAGCAGTTCCCCGGCCAGCCGGTCCTGCCTCGGTGGTGCGCACGGCCCGGACTGGGATAGTTCACTGTGCCGGCGGCCCACCAGCGCCCATTGCAGCCCGACGGCTACGTCGAACTTCAACCGCTCTCGGGCGATTTCTCGCTGCACTGCGGTCTCGCCGAGATGTATCGCGCGCAGTGCGGTGTCCTCGCTGATCAGTCCCCGTTGGTCGCGCAGCGCCGCCGGCAGCGGGTCGGGCACCGGGTCGAGCACCTCGAGCACCTGCCGCACGCACGAAAAGATGTCCCAGCTTTGCATTTTGGTGCTGGCCGGATAGATCGGGTAAAAGCGCCGCTCGAACTCTGACTGCAACACCTCGCCGCTGACGGCCCGCGATGCGTTGGCGATGCTTCGCAGTGATCGTGTTCCGCGGCTTTTGCCGTCCGGTGCGTCGAGGATGAGAAAGGCCGGGTGGGTCAGATGCAGCTGCCCTTTGAAGAACTCGACTTCGCCGGACAGCATCACCCGGGTGTCCTTGGTGAGTTCGTTGACCATCAGGCGGGTCGCGTTGAAAAACGTGGCGCTGACCCGGCGGCGGTCTTCGCCGATGGTGATGCGTAGATACCGTTTGCGTGGGTCTTTTTTCATCGGCTTCGCCCAGGCATCGGTGATCGTGTCGACCAGGGTGATGTGTTCGCCGGCCGGCGGCCGTTCATCGGAGGTCCCGCGCACCGCCGCGCCTTCGACGTAGCTGCGCGGGTAGTGCCGCAGCAGGTCGTCGACCGTCCGGATACCGAACACTTCGTCAAGCCGTGCGGCGGGCCGGGCGCCCACGACGAAGTCCAGCCGGTCGTTGAGCGTGACCATGGCTACTCGACCCCGATCAGTAACGCGTCGCCGTGATGGCCGGTGAGATACGTCACCAGTTCGATCCCGGGATGGCGGTCATGCACGTGCTGCGCCAGGAGTTCATCGACCGTGCCGTGCGATCCGGCCCCGACCAGCACCGTCACCAACTCACCGCCGGCCGCCAGCAGCAGGTCGATCAGGCCGGTCGCCGCTACCCCGATGTCCTCGGCGACGATCACCACCTCGTCACCGGCGATGCCCAGCCCGTCACCGGGCCGGCAAGCTCCCGCCCAGGTCAACGCATGCTCGGTGGCGACCCGCACCGACCCGTGCCGGGTGGCCCCGGCGGCTCGGGCCATGGTGTAGCCGTCGTCGACAACGGGCCGTTCGGCATCGTGCACCGCCAGTGCGGCCAACCCCTGCACCATCGATCCGGTCGGCACTGGCACCACCTCGATACCCCAACCGATCGCGGCGGTGCAGCCGGCCACCAGTTCCTCTCCCGCCACGTAGCCGTTGGGCAACACCATCACCTGGCCGGCACCGGTGTCGACCAAGGCGTGCAGGAGTTGCCGGGCGGTCACCATGGTGGCGGGATGGGCAGTGTCCGGATCAGGACGCAGCACGCCAGCGCCCTCGCCGGCGAACAACGCCGCAGCACCGTCCCCATCCACCACGGCCAACACCGCCCGCTCCCGGGCCCAACTGCCCGGCGCCGGTCTGGCGGAGCCGGTCAACGCCGAAATCTGGATGCGCTGAGGCCGACCGTACGCCAAGCCCGCCTCGATGGCCGCACCGGCGTCGTCGGTGTGCACATGCACCGAGAAGCCGCCACCACCGCCGGCCGTCGCAGTGGATGTTGCGATCGCCACCGATTCGCCCAGTTGCCCGAGCCGGCGCCGTAACGCATCGACGGCGGCGCTGTCGCATCCGCCCAGCAGGTACATCACCTCGAACCGCGGTGCGGGTTGGTCGGTGATGTCTTCGGACACCCGAGGCGGTGGCGCCGGCTGGTAAACGGTGCGGGCCGGGGCCTGGCCGGTGACCGTCGAGCACAGCGCGTCGAGCAGCACCAGCAGGCCGCGGCCACCGGCGTCCACCACTCCGGCGTCGGCGAGCACGGGCAGTTGTTCGGGAGTTTTCTCCAGCGCCACGACTGCGGCATCGCCGGCGGCGATCACGGCTTCGGATAACCCGGCACCGTCGGCTGCGTGCTGCTCGATGGCGCTGGCGGCCGCCTGCAGCACCGAGACAATCGTCCCGGGAACCTCTCGGCCGCCCATCGACGCGATGACCAGGTCGACGCCGTGCCGCAGTGCTGCCCCCAGTGCGGCGGCATTGAGATCAGGTAGGTCGCCGACGGCGCTGACATCGGCGGTCACGTCGGCCAGGCCGCGCAGGATCTGCGAGAGGATCACCCCGGAATTGCCCCGCGCCCCGTGCAGGGCACCGGCCGACAGGGCAGCCGCAACTCGGCTCACCTCACCGGAGGCGCCTTCGGTGTTGGCTTCAGCCAGCGCAGAGCGCATGGTGAACAACATGTTGGTGCCGGTGTCGCCGTCGGCGACTGGGAAGACATTCAGGCGGTTGATCTCGTCGGTGTGGGTGATCAGATCGCCAACCACGGTGCGGGCCCAATCGCGCAGCGCCGCCGCATCCAGCCGACGGCCGGAGACATCCACTTGCGTGCCACCTCCTTGCGCACCTCCGACGGGCGCAAGCCTAATCACTGTGGCCGACGACACGGGTCACCCGGTCTGCGGCGGGTGTGGATCGTTTTGGCGCGCGGCAGGACTGCGGTTATCCTGGTCAGGTTGTCCGGGCCACGGCCCGCACGGGCGGTCGGTGACCGGTCCCGGCTAGACGCTTTGAGGAGTTGCACAGATGGCTGCGGTGTGCGATATCTGCGGTAAGCGGCCCGGCTTCGGCAAGTCGGTGTCGCATTCGCACCGCCGGACCAGTCGGCGGTGGAATCCCAACATTCAGATCGTGCGCGCGGTGAACCGCCCCGGCGGCAACAAGAAACGGCTCAACGTCTGCACGTCCTGCCTGAAGGGGGGCAAAGTTAGCCGCGGCTGATCCCCGACTCGGCGGGGAGGCGGTCCAGCACGTGAGTCAAATCGGTGCCGGCGTATTGGTAGCGCTGCATCAGGTGGTCGACGCCCAGCGAACGGACGCGGCCACGACCAAGATCGCGGACCAAGAACCTGCGTCCGGGTATCCGGCCGAAGATCTCGTCGATAATTTCGATGTGGCGGTCGCTACTGCACCTGTCTCGCCATAGCGCGCCAGGTGCGACCCGAGACTCATCGGCCATCGGCCACTACCCCCGTATAGAGACAACCCGCTCTCGACTATCGCGGCCACCCTGCCGGGTGAAACGGCGATTCACCTGAACGGTTTGCTGTGAATGCGCTGTCGATTCCGGGCGCCGTTCGGTCCGATTCGTCGGCGTCCATCAGGGCAGTTTCCAGTCGATCGGTTCGGCTCCTAACTGGCTCAGCAGTTCGTTGGCGCGGCTGAACGGTCGCGACCCGAAGAACCCCCGCGACGCCGACAGCGGTGATGGGTGCGGCGACTCGATCGCTACGCAGCGGCCAGCCAGCATCGGTTTCAGGGTGGACGCGTCACGGCCCCATAAGATCGCCACCATCGGCTGTTCCCGCGCGGCCAGCGCCCGGATAGCGCATTCGGTGACCGCCTCCCAGCCCTTACCCCGGTGCGACGCTGGGTTACCGGGTCGCACCGTCAGTACCCGGTTGAGCAGCAGTACGCCGCGGTTGGCCCACGGAGTGAGGTCGCCGTTGGCGGGCATCGGATAACCCAGGTCGCGGGTGTACTCGGTGAAGATGTTCTCCAGGCTGCGCGGCAGCGGTCGCACATCCGCGCCGACCGAGAAACTAAGCCCCACCGCATGACCACGTGTGGGGTAGGGATCCTGCCCAACGATCAGCACCCGCACCTGATCGAACGGAAACGTGAAGGCGCGCAACACGTTCTGGCCAGCTGGCAGGTACCCTCGCCCGGCCGCGATCTCGGCGCGCAAGAAGTCCCCCATTGCGGCAACCCGATTGGCGACCGGCTGCAGCGCCGCGGCCCAACCCCGGTCGACGAGTTCACTCAACGGGCGAGCGGCCATCAGCCGATCTTCGCTTGCGCGACGGTCATCGGCATTAGCTTAGGTGCTGAAGCCGAGCGGCAGCGGGCTCGCCGGACCACCGGGTCAGCCGGGGGACTCGAAAGACTGCCAGCCCGGGTCGCCGTGCCACTCCGAGCCGTCGACGAGCACGCGAGGTGGGCCTTCGACAACGCGACCGACCAGCCGCCAGCCGGCCGGTACCGGACCGGGAAACGCCGCCACCAACGCGTGGTCTTCGCCGCCACCGAGCACCCACTGCCAGGGGTCGGCGCCCACCGCGAGGCCGGCCGAAGTCAGCGCCTGGTGGTCGGCTGACAACGCCGCCGTGGACATCTCGATTGTCACCCCGGACGCCGCAGCCAGGTGCCGCACGTCGGCGACGAGGCCGTCCGAGACGTCGATCATCGCCTGCGCGCCGGCACGCGCGGCCGCCCTCCCCTGCCCGTAGGGCGGTTCGGGCGCCAGGTGCCGGCGCCGCAACTCGTCGAATTCGGTCACGCCACCCCGAAGCAACGCGTAACCGGCGGCTGAGCGGCCCAGTTGCCCGGCGACGGCCAACGCCGAACCGGGCCGCGCCCCGGAGCGCAGCACCGGGGTGCCGCCGGCAAGGTCGCCCAACGCCGTCACCGACACCACCCACTGCGGGCAACTGACCAGGTCGCCGCCGACGATGCCGGACCCGGTCCGCTGCGCCTCGTCCCACATGCCGTCGGCCAGTTCGCTGACGTTTGCCGCCGGGGTATCCGGGGGCGCACCGAAGGCGACGACGAATGCGGTGGGCCGGGCACCCATCGCCTCGATGTCCGCCGCGTTCTGTGCGATCGCTTTGCGGCCAATGTGGTAGGGCGACGACCAGTCCAGCCGAAAGTGCTTGCCGGCCACCAGCATGTCGGTCGACACCACGGCGCGGCCGTCGCCGGCTAACACCACCGCGGCATCGTCACCGGGCCCGAGCACGGTGGTGGCCGGCTGCTCACGGCCGGTCACCAGCCGGTCGATCATGGGAAACTCGCCCAGTTGACCCAGCGTGGGGCCGTCGACGCTCACGCCACCTCCGTTCGGCCGGTACGTTTTTATCGCGCCCTACCGAGCGGACAGTGTAGGCGGATCCAAGGGGGTTTGAGCCGTTGTCTGATCCCGCCGATCCCGCTGATCCGCCGCGCGGTGTGCTGATCGCCGCGCTGGTGCTCGCCGTCGCGGCGGTCGGTGCCGTGCTGGCGATCGCGGTAGTCCGCCAGCGCTCGTCACACGCGGTCGTCATCCCCGCGGTCCCGGCACCGCAGGCTCTGGATCCGGCCTGCACGGCGCTGCTGGCGGCGCTGCCGCAACGGCTCGGCGACTATCGGCGGACCGACATCGCGGCGCCGGTACCCGATGGTGCAGCCGCCTGGGCGGCGGACAGCGGGCCGGTGGTGGCGCGGTGCGGACTGGACCGGCCGTCCGAGTTCGTCGTCGGTTCGGCGGTCCAGGTCGTCGACGGTGTGCAGTGGTTTCAGGTTGGTACCGGTGATCGATCCACCTGGTACACGGTGGACCGGCCGGTCTATGTCGCTTTGACCCTGCCGCCGGGGTCAGGTCCTGCACCCATTCAGCAACTGTCCGAACTGATCGACACCACCATGCCGGCGGTGCCGGTGCGGCCGGGCCCGCCGCAGTAGCGGTGTCGCACCGCCAGGATCACGTCCGTCATTAGCGCAAGCCCACCCCGCGCGCCAGCGCGGTGTCGATCATCGTTGCCAGCAGGGTGGGGTAGTCCACGCCGCTGGCCGCCCACATCTGCGGGTACATCGAGATTGTGGTGAAGCCGGGCATGGTGTTGACCTCGTTGATCACCGGACCGTTGTCGGTCAGGAAGAAGTCCACCCGGGCCAGGCCCTGGCAATCCAGCGCGGTGAAGGCACGGACAGCCAGTTTTCGTACCGCGCCGGCGACGGCGTCGTCGATTTTGGCGGGCACGTCCAGTTCGGCACCGTCGTCGAGGTATTTGGTGGCGAAGTCATAGAACGCGTCCTCTCGTCCACGCACCCCGGCCACGCGGATCTCGCCCACTGTGCTCGCTTGCACGGTGCCATCGGGGAATTCGAGGACGCCGCACTCGAGTTCGCGGCCCAGGATGGCGGCCTCGACAATCACCTTCGGATCGTGCCGCCGAGCGCCGATGATCGCCGCTTCCAGCTCGTCCCAGCGCGACACCCTGCTGACTCCGATGGACGAGCCGCCGCGGGCGGGCTTGACGAACACCGGCAGCCCGAGCCGCTCGCGGTCCTCGGCGGTGAGGGTCGGCTGCGGCGGCCGCAGCACTACGTGTGTACCGATCGGCAATCCGTCAGCCGCCAGCAACTTCTTGGTGAACTCCTTGTCCATTCCCGCCGCACTGGCCAGGACGCCAGCTCCGACGTAAGGCACGCCGGCCAGTTCTAGCAGACCTTGGATTGTGCCGTCTTCGCCGTAGGGACCGTGGAGCACCGGGAAGACCACGTCGACCGACCCGAGTACCTCGCCGGCACCAGGCGACCCGGACGACAAAGCCACCAACTGGCCGCCGCGCCGGGGGTCGGCCGGTAGCGCCAGCTCGGCACCCGATGCCGAAGTGACCCCCGGCAGCTGCCGGTTGGTGATGGCCAGCGCGTCCGGATCACCGTCGGTGAGCACCCACGAGCCCTGGGGCGTGATGCCCACCGCAATCACCGCGAAGCGCTGCGGGTCCAGGTTGCGCAACACACTGCCCGCCGAAACACATGAGATGGCGTGCTCGCCGCTGCGACCGCCGAACACGACCGCGACGCGAATGCGGTCACCGGACCCCGGCGAGCTGTTGGCGTTCACAACCTAGAGAGGCTACCGCTAGCAGCGCACTGCCCCGATCACTCTGGTTTGGTGCGGCGCCCCAGCAGCAGCGCTATCGCCTCGCCGACCGATAGCCCCCGATGGCAAACCCGGTGCACCGCGTCGGTCAGCGGCATCTCGACGTCGTAGCTGGATGCCAGCGCCAACACCGATTGGCACGACGTGACGCCTTCGACCACGTGGCCCTCCCGGCTGCCCAGCGCTCCGAGTGTCGGTGTCATCGCCTCACCGCGTCCGAGTCGTTCCCCGAAGGACCGATTTCGCGAACGCGGTGAAATGCAGGTGGCCACCAAATCACCCACGCCCGCCAGGCCGGCCAGCGTGGTGTCTTTCGCCCCGAGCGCAACACCCAGCCGACTGATTTCGGCCAATCCTCGGGTGATGATGGCCGCCGCGGTGTTCTCGCCCAGACCTGCCCCGGCCGCCATCCCGCAGGCCAGGGCGATGACATTCTTGCAGGCACCACCAATTTCGGTACCGATGACGTCGGCGTTGGTGTACGGACGAAAATAGCCGGTGCTCAGCATCCGTTGCAGCGCCACCGCGCGACCGGAGTCGGTGCACGCCACCACGGTGGCGGCGGGCTGCTCTGCGGCAATTTCGCTGGCCAGGTTCGGCCCGGACACCACGGCGACCTGTGCCGGATCCACCCCGGTCACCGACACGATGACCTGGCTCATCCGCATCAGGGTGCCCAGTTCGATGCCTTTGGCCATGCTGACCAGGGTCGCGCCCTCGGCAAGCATCGGAGCCCACGCCTCAAGATTGGCCCGTAACGTCTGCGCCGGCACCACCAGCACTACGGTTGTCATTCCGTCCAGCGCTTCAGCCGCCCGCGCGGTCGCCCAGACCCGGTCCGGCAGCCGCACCTCGGACAAATGGTCGGGATTGTGCCGGGTGGCGTTGATCCGTTCGGCGATTTCTGGTCGGCGGGCCCACAGCCGGACCTCGCTGCCGGCGTCGGCCAGGACTTTGGCTAAGGCGGTGCCCCACGCACCGGCCCCCATCACCACCACCCGGCCTTCAGCGGCGGCCATGCCGACCCCTCTCTTCGACTCCGTCCCGCCGCTTCACCTTAACCTTCCCGCGTCCGATATCCGCGCTGGCAGGATGGACGCCATGGCCGCCGACGACGACATCGGAAGCGGTGACATCGGGTTGATCATCGCCGTCAAACGGTTGGTCGTCGCCAAGACCAGGCTGGCGCCGGCGTTCCCGGCCCGGGCGCGGGAAAGCATCGTGCTCGCCATGCTGGTGGACACCATCACCGCAGCATCGGCGGTCGGATCGCTGCACTGCATCACGGTGGTGACCCCCGATGACGCCGCAGCCGCTGCCGCCGTCGAACTCGGCGCCCGGGTCTTGACCGATCCCACTCCGTCGGATCACCACGACCCGCTGAACAACGCAGTCCGCACGGCCGAACGGGCGCTGGCCGGCTCGGTACCCAACATCGTTGTGTTGCAAGGCGACTTGCCGGCGTTGCAGAGCCACGAACTCGCCGAGGCAATCGTCGCCGCACGGGCTCACCGGCGCAGCTTCATCGCTGACCGGCACGGGACTGGAACCGCGGCACTGTTCGGCTTCGGTGTCGCGCTGAACCCGCAGTTCGGCCGAGACTCTGCGGCACGGCATCGGCATTCGGGCGCTGTGGAACTAACCGGCGCATGGCCGGGTCTGCGCTGCGATATCGACACACCAGACGATTTGATTGCCGCCCGCCGCCTCGGCGTGGGCACCGCGACGGCCCGCGGTATCGCCGAGCACTAACCGCAGGCGGTGGCAGCGCCACCGCATCATGAGTAATGATTTCCATGTGACCGAAATCGATGCCAGTCGACTCACTGAGGTAACCGCCGAAGAGAGTGATTGGCGACCCAGCGAAACTGCGCCGACCGCGCCGCCGGCCGCCGCGGCGGCCGCGGCCGACGACGAACTTCCCGAAGACCGCTACCTGAACCGCGAACTGAGCTGGCTGGACTTCAACGCCCGGGTGCTGGCACTGGCCGCCGACACCTCGCTGCCGCTGCTCGAGCGAGCGAAGTTTCTGGCGATCTTCGCCTCCAACCTCGACGAGTTCTACATGGTTCGGGTGGCCGGGCTCAAACGCCGCGACGAGATGGGGTTGTCGGTGCGTTCCGCTGACGGCCTGACCCCCCGCGAACAACTACGTCGCATCGGCGAGCAAACCCAGCAGATCGCCACCCGGCACGCCCGGGTATTTCTGGACTCGGTGCGACCGGCACTCGCTGCGGAAGGCATCCACGTCGTCACCTGGTCTGAGTTGCATCCGGCCGAACGCGACGAACTTTCCGAATATTTTCAGGACCAAGTGTTTCCGGTGCTGACGCCGCTGGCCGTTGATCCGGCGCATCCATTCCCGTTCGTCAGCGGGCTGAGTTTGAACCTGGCGGTGACCGTGAAGCGTCCCGAGGACGGCGGACAGCACTTCGCCCGCGTCAAGGTGCCCGACAACGTCGATCGATTCGTGGAACTCGGCGCCCGTAAAGGCAGCGACCAGAACGGCGAACGGGCCGAGGTGCGGTTCTTGCCGATGGAAGAGTTGATCGCTGCTTTTCTGCCGGTGCTGTTTCCTGGGTTGGAGATCGTCGAGCACCACGCCTTCCGTATCACCCGCAATGCCGATTTCGAGGTCGAAGAAGACCGCGACGAGGATCTACTGCAAGCGTTGGAGCGGGAGTTGGCCCGCCGCCGGTTCGGCTCGCCGGTGCGGCTCGAGG
>CAZPZQ010000060.1:0-13130 GCA_964590745.1 uncultured Mycobacterium sp.
GTCACGGCCGCGCTGCAGCACAACATCGGCCTCGGGGGCGCCGCCGTCGTCACCGCCTACCGGCGCGCCGAGCACTGATCACCAACCAACAAAACCAAGGAGAGAAGAACATGGGACACATCGAAGCCACCAAGGAATTGTCGGTCAGCCCGGAAGCGCTGTGGAACACCGTCGCCGACCCGTCCACCTGGGACAAGTGGTTCACCATTCACGAGAAGTGGCTGCAGGAGCCGCCGGCCGAGTTGACCGAGGGCGCGACGCTCGTCGCCAAGATCGTCATGCTCGGTATGGCCAACAAGATCGAGTGGACGGTCGATCACGTCGACGCCCCGACCAGCCTGACGCTGTCAGGCGCCGGAATGGCCGGGGTGAAATGCGAATTCAAGTTCACTGTGACCCCGTCCGGCGACGGATCGGAGTTCAGCGTAGCCGGAGACTTCGAGGGGGCACTGGTCAAGGGCGCCCTGGCCAAGGCGGTCGAGAAGGACGGCGCCAAGCAACTCGACAAGACCCTCGCCCAGCTCGAGGCGCTGGCGTCGGCGGCCGCCTGAGATGGAGGCTCAGGTAACCGAATTCGACGACGCGGGCCTCAACATCTGGGCCGACCCGGAGACCTTCGAGGTAACCCGGGAACGGATCGCCGAGTACGCGGCCGCGACCAACGACCCGATCGAGACGCATCGCAGCGGCGGCGTCGCACCACCGGTGTTCGCGATCGTGCCGGCCTTCGACGCGCTGATGACCCCCGTTCTCGATGTCGTGCCGATCGAGATATTCGGTCGAATCGTGCACGGCGAGCAGGATTTCCACTTTCATCGTCCGATCCGCCCAGGGGACAAGCTGACCTCGCGAGCACGGGTGATCGGCTACGACACGGTGGAGTCGGGTGCCCGGGTGTCAATTCACCTCGAGACCCGCGCGCAGGACGACGAGCTGGTCAACGAGCAGTACCTGATCGGGTTTTTCCGTGGCATCAATGCGGGCGAAGCGGTGGGAGAGCAGGTGCCCGAGCACAAGTTCAACGCTGCGCTGCGCGATCAGGCACCGCGGGCCAAGCTGATCCAGCACGTCGACGACGACCAGACGTTCCGCTATGGACCGGCCGCCGGTGACCCGATGCCGATCCACCTCGACGAGGAGGTTGCCCGCGACGCCGGACTGCCCGGCATCATCGCGCACGGACTGTGCACCATGGCGTTCGCATCCTGGGCGGTGCTCACCGAGGTCGGTGGGTCGGATGTGAACCGGCTCAAGCGGTTTGCCGTCCGTTTCTCCAAGATGGTCCGGCCCGGCGATGACCTGGAGACCCGGATCTGGGAAACCGAACGCAGTGGCGAGGCGACGACGTATGCGTTCGAGACCGTGCGCAACGGGGACGTCGGCGAGGAATTCGCCATCACCGACGGCCTGGCCGTCTTGTCCGATTAGACGCAGACCGAGTAAGGGAGCAAAAACGTGGGAGCTTTGGAAGGCCGGATCGCGGTCGTCACCGGCGCCGGCCGGGGCATCGGGCGCGAGCACGCGCTGCTGTTCGCCCGCGAGGGTGCCGCGGTCGTCGTGAACGACCTCGGCGGAAGCAACGACGGGGAAGGGGCAGACTCAGCGCCGGCCCATCAGGTCGTCGCCGAGATCACCGCCGCGGGCGGCAAGGCGGTGGCCAACACCGAGAACATCTCCACCTGGAGTGGCGCGAAAGGCTTGGTACAGCAGGCCATCGACGAGTTCGGCCGGCTCGACGTGCTGGTCAACAACGCCGGCATCCTGCGGGACGCCTTCATTCCCGGCATGGCGGAGGAGCAGTGGGACGCCGTGATCAATGTGCACCTCAAGGGCCACTTCGCGATGCTGCACCACGCCGCGGCGTACTGGAAGGCGCAGAGCAAGGCCGGGGATCAGCCCAACGCCGCGGTGATCAACACCGCGTCGGGCTCCGGGGTGACAATTCCCAACGCCGGGCAGGCCAATTATGGTGCGGCCAAGGCCGGGATTGCCGCGCTGACCCAGATCGCCGCCGAGGAACTGGACCGTTACGGGGTGCGGGTCAACGCGATCGCGCCGATCGCCCGCACCCGGCTCACCCTGGCCACCCCCGGGATGGGTGCACTGATGGCCGAACCGGAGGAGGGTGAGGTCGACCTGTTCAGTCCGGCCAACATTTCCCCGCTGGTGGCCTACCTGGCGACCGACAAATGCCCGGTCACCGGGAAGGTTTACGCGGTCCAGGGTGGTGCCATCTCGGCGCTGGCCGGCTGGCACGACACCGAGACCATCGAGACCGACGGCGTGTGGCAGATCGACGACATCGCAGCAAGGTTGCCCTCATGATCGAATGGTCCGACACTGATCTGATCATGCGCGATACGGTGCGCGAATTCATTGACAAGGAAGTCCGCCCGCACCTGGATGCGCTGGAATCCGGTGAGATGTCACCGTTTCCGATCGCACGCAAGCTGTTTTCCGAGTTCGGTCTGGATGTGATGGCCGGTGAGACGGTCAAGGCGATGTTGGAAAAGCAGCGTGCCAAGGAAGCGGGCGAGACGGCCGCGGAGCGCGGTTCGGCGGGCGGTCTGGGAGACCTCGGCGGCCAGTTGTCCATGGCCGCGGTGATGGTCTCCGAGCTCTCCGGGGTCAGCATCGGGCTGCTGAGCACCATCGGGGTCAGCCTCGGCCTGGGGGCCGCCACCATCGCCAGCCGCGGGACCCTGGCGCAGAAGGAACGGTGGTTGCCCGAGCTGATGACGCTGGAAAAGATCGCCTGCTGGGCGATCACCGAACCCGACGCCGGGTCGGATGCCTTCGGCGGCATGAAGACCTACGTCAAACGCGATGGAGCCGACTACATCCTCAACGGGCAGAAGACGTTCATCACCAACGGCCCTTACGCCGACGTGCTGATCGTCTACGCCAAGCTCGACGAGGGTGACGGCGCAGACAAGCGCAACCGTCAGGTGCTGACGTTCGTGCTCGACGCCGGTATGCCGGGACTGACCCAGGGCAAGCCGTTCAAGAAGATGGGCATGATGTCCTCGCCGACCGGCGAACTGTTCTTCGACAACGTACGGCTGACCCCGGACCGGCGGCGCGGGGGGCCCGCGCACCCCACCGGCGGCGACGGGCGGGAAAGCGCCCGGGCCAACTTCGCCGCCGAACGGGTGGGCGTGGCGCTGATGTCGCTGGGCATCATCAACGAATGCCACCGGCTCTGCCTGGACTACGCCAAGACACGCACGCTGTGGGGCCAGAACATCGGTCAGTTCCAGCTTATCCAACTCAAGCTGGCCAAGATGGAGGTCGCCCGGATCAACGTGCAGAACATGGTGTTCCAGACCATCGCGAAGGTACAGGCCGGCAAGATGCCGTCGCTGGCCGAGGCATCGGCCATCAAGCTGTACTCCTCGGAGGCTGCCACCGATGTCGCGATGGACGCCGTGCAGTTGTTCGGCGGCAACGGCTACATGGCCGAGTACCGGGTGGAACAGTTGGCCCGAGACGCCAAGTCCCTGATGATCTACGCCGGCAGCAATGAAGTTCAGGTCACCCACATCGCCAAGGGCCTGCTGTCTTAGATGATCACCGAAGCCCGGGCGAGATACGACGGTGTCGAAACCCGGGTTCTCTCGGTGCCGGGCACCGGTACGCCGGTGGTGCTGTTGCACGGCTACGGCGACAGCGCCGACACCTGGCTCCTGGTACTCACCGGGCTGGCGACCGGTGGGCGGCGTGCCATGGCGGTCGACCTACCCGGTTTCGGGCAGGCCGACCCGCGCCGGCCCGGGGCGATGGTGCCGCAGTTCGACGCCTTCGCCGACGCGGTGCTCGATGGGGTCGGCCCGGCGGTAGTGGTGGGCAATTCGCTGGGGGCGGCGACCGCGGTACGTGCCGCCTCCCGCAACGGCTCGGTGAAAGCACTGGTGGCCCTGGATGATCCCCTGGCGGCCGAGCACTGGCTGGCCCGCAGGGCCCGGTCCCGCCAAGTATCCGAGGCGGTTTGGTGGCGCATGGGCCGGATGTGGATGCCGTCGCGGGCATTGCGTTACGCCACCAGGCACGCGGCGCCGAGAATGCTCTACGGGCCGGGCGTGAAAGCAGACCCACAGGTGATCGCGTACTGGACCGACCTGACGTCGAGCGCTTCGGCTGTAGCCGACCTGGGTCGCTACGCATTCCAGTATGCCTACGAGTCCGCGGCCGGGCACGCCGGCGTGCGGATCGACTGCCCCTCGGTGATCGTGCACGGCGCGCGGGACCGCATCATCTCGGTGCACTCGAGCCGCACGCTGCACCAACAGATCCCGGGCAGTGAGTTGATCGTGCTGCCACACTCCGGGCACTGCCCGCAGCTGGACAATCCGGACGAGGTGGTCCGGATCATCACCGGACTGTGCAGGCACGTCGATACCGAGAGGACCGGATAGATGCTGATCGATCGGATGCGTGCGGTGCGGGTGCTGACCCGACGCGGCATGATCGAACCACTGCGGCCAGACCGCGCGGTGCACGCCTTCCTGGCGATCCGGCGCTACGGGCCGTTCGGTGGGTTGATCGCGCACGCCGCCGCCCGCTACCGGGATTCCCCGGCCGTCACCGACGAGCGCGGCACGCTGAGCTTTTCCGAACTGGAGGCGGTGTCCAACGCGGTGGCCAGGGGGTTGCTGGACAACAGCGTCGGTGTGGGCTCGGTGATCGCGGTGCTCTACCGCAACCACCGCGGCGTGCTGGTTGCACTGAGCGCGGCGAATCGGGTCGGCGCCCGGGTGGTGTTGATGAACACCGGATTCGCCGGCCCGCAACTGGGCGATGTCTGTGCGCGGGAGAAGGTCACCGCGGTGCTGGCCGACGATGAGTTCGATGGGTTGCTTGAGTCACTGCCACCGACCGTCGCACGGCTCGACATCGACGAGCTGGGCGCCGGTCAGTCGAGCGCTCCGGTACCCGCCCCACCTGCGCCCGGCGGCATGGTGTTGCTGACCAGCGGCACCACCGGCACCCCGAAAGGGGCACCCCGCAACAAGATCGACCCGCTGCAATCGGCACAGCTGCTGGATCGGATCCCGTGGACGGCCCGCGGCGCCTACGCTGTGCCCGCACCGTTGTTCCACGCGACAGGCTTGGCGACGTGCGCGCTCGGTCTGGCGCTGGGCAACCGAATGGTGTTGGCGCGCCGCTTCGATCCGGAGGCCACGCTGGCCGCGATCGACGAGCACCGGGCCGGGGTGCTGATCGTGGTCCCGACAATGCTGCAGCGCATCCTCGATCTGGGCTCGCAAGTGTTGGCGCGCTACGACACGTCTTCGCTTCAGGTGGTATTCGCCGCGGGATCGGCGCTCTCACCGGATCTGTGCCGGCGAACCGCGGAGACGTTCGGTGAGGTGCTCTACAACCTCTACGGGTCCACCGAGGTGGCGGCCGCCGCCATTGCGACACCGGGCGAACTACGCCAAGCCCCCGGTACCGTCGGCCGCCCGCCGCTGGGCTGTCGGCTGGCCTGTTACGACGAGCAGCGACGCCTGATCACCGATCCGAACCGGGTCGGCACCCTGTTCGTCGCCAGCGGGCTGTCCTTCACCGGCTATACCGACGGCAACCACAAGGAGATTGTCGACGGTATGTTGTCCAGCGGCGACACCGGGCATTTCGACGAATCCGGATTGTGGTTCGTCGACGGCCGCGATGACGACATGATCGTGTCCGGCGGCGAGAACGTCTTCCCGCTGGAGGTGGAAAACCTGCTCGGCGACCACCCCGACGTAACTGAGGCCGCGGTCGTCGGAGTGGACGATGTCGAGTTCGGAAAGCGGCTGCGCGCCTTCGTGGTAGCCACCCCGGGAGGCCGACGCGACGCCGACGAGATCAAGTCCCATGTCCGCTCGCACCTGGCCCGGCACAAGGTGCCGCGGGAGGTGTTGTTCGTCGAGGCGTTGCCGCGTAACGAAACCGGCAAGCTGTTGCGAAACAAACTGTCTGAAAGTGTCAAATAACTGTCCGTCTTGTGCATTACATCCGGTGTCGGCCGGTCCTAATGTCATTGGCATGACGATGAATCTGCTGCGCCCCCCGCCCAGGGCGATAGCTGCGGCCACCCGAACCGCAGTCACCGAACTGGGCCCCCCGCTGGTGGTCGGGACCTATCGAGACCTATGCCGCCCACGGGCGCGGCGGGCGCCACAGTCGGTTCCGCGCACTGACTTCGACCCCACGCTGGCGGACAGCATCGTCAACCCGTATCCGGACTTCGAGCGCCTCCGCGAACACCCGGTGGTCGTCAATGAGCTCTTGGACGTCTGGATGCTGGGCCGCTACACCGACGTACACGCCGCGGCCCGCGACCACCAGATGTTCTCCTCGGCCTCGGGAATCATGTTGCGCTCCACGCCGGGCCCGGCGATGATCGTCACCGATCCACCCGACCACGATCGGCTACGCCAAGTCACCCAGCCGATGTTCAGTAAGAAGTCGATCGCGTCTCTGACCGCCGAGATCCGGGCGCTGGCCGACATCGGAGTGGCTCAACTGAAACGCGGCGACACCGTCGACATGGTGCCGGCGTTGACCATCCCGCTGCCGATCAACATCATCGCGCACCTGCTTGGCGTACCGCGCGGCCAGTGGGATCAATTTCGCGCGGTCTCCGACCATTTTGCCGAGATCTTCAGCCCCAGAACGATTCGCGAGACACTGGCGCTGGTGCGCTCGGCCCTGCCAGCCTACCTGGGCTACCGCAGCTTCATCGCCGCTGAACTGCGGCGCCGCGCCGGCCGGTCGGGGACCGAGCTGCTGGATAGGCTGTGCGCAGCGGTCGGCGATGGCGAGATCTCCGACGAGGAGGCGTTCTTCTACTCGGTGCTGATCCTGGTGGCCGGCAACGAGACCACCACCAACCTGCTGGGGATGACGCTGATGCGGTTGGCGGTCGATCCGAACCTGTTCGCCGAACTGCGGTCCGACCGCAGCCTGCTCCCGGCGGCAGTGGAGGAGACCGCCCGGTGGGGATCCCCGGTGCAATGGGTGGCTAGGACTACCACCGCCGACTACGAGATCGGCGACACCGTGATTCCGCGGGGTGCCCGGGTGGTGCTGTTCTACGCGTCGGCCAACCGTGACCCGGCCAAGTTCGCCGACCCGGACCGTTTCGACATTCACCGAGTCACCGCCGGGCACCTGGCGTTCGGTCACGGAATCCACTTCTGCCTCGGGGCGCATCTGGCGCGGCTGGAGGTGGTGACCGCGATCGGCCACCTGCTCGACGAGGTGGAAGGGCTGGAGTTGGCCGGGCCGGTGCGCTGGGGGTCCACCCCGTCGTTGCAGGGGCCGGTATCGGTGCCGGTGCGGGCCAGGAGGGCGGCATGAGGGGCGCGAAAGGACTTGCGGGCAAGGCGGTCCTGGTCACCGGCGGGGCACAGGGCATCGGGGCCCGGGTCGCCCGCCAGTTGGTGGACCATGGCGCCCGAGTCGCGGTCGTCGACCGCGATATGTCAGCAGTTCAGCGACTGGCCGCCGAACTCGGGCCGCGCACAACGGCGATCGAAGCCGACGTGACTTCGGCGGAGTCGATGGTTGCCGCATGTGGCACCGCCGTCGCGCATTTCGGCGGGCTGGACGTGGTGGTGGCCAACGCCGGGGTCGCCGGGCCCGCGGCGACCGTGGCGGCGGTGGACCCGGCCGGGTGGCGCCACGTGATCGACGTGAACCTGGTCGGGGTCTTCAACACCGCCACCGCCGCGCTGCCACATCTGCGGCGGCGTCGGGGCTACTTGCTGGCCGTCGCCTCGATCGGGGCGGTGATCCCGGGCCCGACCGTCAGCGCATACATGGCCGCCAAGGCCGGGGTTGAATCGCTGACCCGCTCGTTGCGTATCGAGTTGGGTGGGACGGGCGTCGGGGTGGGCGTCGCCTACTTCGGCCTGGTCGACACCGGCCTGGCGCAGCAAATGCTCGCCGACTCCGGGGTGGGCGCGATGCTGTCCGGGCTGCCCATGCTCGGTCGGCCGATCCCAGCCGCCAGCGCGGCCGCCGCGATCACGACCGGTATCGCCCGCCGGTCCCGCCGCGTGTATGCGCCCGGCTGGGTTGCACCGGTGCTGGACCTGCGGGTACCGCTGATGTTGACCGACCGGCTCCTGGCGGTCTGGCCGAGCATGCGCCGCACCGTGCGCGATGCCGATCGGGAGGGAACCCAGGCATGAAGCGCCAACCCTCGGTCGGGATCGTCGGCGCCGGCATGTCCGGTCTGTGCCAGGCGATCATGCTGCGCGCGGCCGGCATCACCGACGTCACGATCTACGAGAAGTCCCACGATGTCGGCGGAACCTGGCGCGACAACACCTACCCGGGCCTGGCCTGCGACGTGCCGTCCCGGTTCTACCAGTACACATTCGCGATCAATCCGGACTGGACCAGGCTGTTCTCGCCGGGTGGTGAGATCTTCGACTATTTCCGCTGGTCCACCGACACGCACGGACTTCGAGAAGCGATCCGGTTCGGCGTCCAGGTCACCGAAGCCGCTTTCAATCAGGGCCGCTGGCAGTTGACCACCGATGCGGGGGAGACGGTCTGGCACGACTTCCTGATCTCGGCCACCGGCGTGCTGCGCGAACTGCGGATGCCCGACATCGACGGGCTGGCCGACTTCGACGGCCCGGTCATGCATTCGGCACGTTTCGACCACGGCACGGACCTGACCGGCAAGCGCGTCGCTGTGATCGGCACCGGATCCACCGGGGTGCAGTTGGTCTGCGGGCTGGCCGATTCGGTCGGCCGGCTGGACCTGTAGCAGCGCAGCGCGCAATGGGTTCTGCCGCTGCCGAATCCGCGCTACCGGCGTTGGACCGCTCCGCTGCACCGCCGGCTGCCGGTGCTGGACCGGCTCGCCTACCGCGGCTACCACGAGGCCTTCGAATTCCTCGCCGGCGGTCTGGTGCGGCCCGGCTGGCGGCGCAAGACGCTCGGCGCCGTCTGCCGCGCCAATCTGCGCACCGTGCGGGACCCGGAACTGCGTCGTCGCCTCACCCCCGACTATCAGCCGATGTGCCGGCGGCTGGTGATCTCGGGCGGGTTCTACCGGGCGATCCAGCGCCGCAACGTGCACCTGGTCGACACCGCAATCGATCACGTCAACCCGCGCGGCATCGTCACCGCCGACGGCGCCCTACACGAGCTGGACGTGATCGTGCTGGCCACCGGGTTCGACGCCCACGCGTTCATGCGGCCGATGACGCTGGTCGGCGCCGGTGGGATCACCATCGACCAAGCGTGGGATGCCGGGCCCCGGGCCCATCTGGGGGTGGGGCTGCCAGGCTTCCCGAATTTCTTCATGCTGATGGGCCCGCACAGCCCGGTCGGCAACTACTCGCTGACCGCGATCGCCGAAGCGCAGGCCGGACATATCACCGGCTGGATTCAACGTTGGCGCAATGGGGAATTCGACGCCGTCGCACCAACGCAGCAAGCCACCGACGAGTTCAACGCGAGCATGAACGCCGCGATGCCGAACACGGTATGGGCGACCGGCTGCACCAGCTGGTATCTGGGCGCCGACGGCACCCCGGAACTGTGGCCGTGGACACCGAACGCCTACCTGCAGCGGCTGGCGCAGACACCCAACCCGGGCGACTACGAACTGCACACCGCGCTGGAAGGAACACGAACGCGATGAAGAGGACACTCAACGGCCGAGTGGTCGCGATCACCGGCGGCGCACGCGGCATCGGGCTGGCCACCGCGAAGGCGTTCGTGGCCGCGGGCGCGAAGGTAGCCATCGGGGACCTCGACCAAGACCTGGCCGAGAGTGCCGCCGAAGTGATCACCGGTCAGGCCGTCGCATTACCCCTGGATGTCACGTCACCGCAGTCTTTCTCGGAGTTCCTCGACAACACCGAAGCCGCGCTGGGACCGCTGGACATCATGGTCAACAATGCCGGGGTCATGCTGACCGGGGAATTCCTCGCCGAATCGGCGGCCACCGAGGACACCATGATCGCGATCAACCTGCGCGGGGTGATCCTGGGCTGCAAGCTGGCCGCGGCACGGTTCACCACTCGGGGTGGTGGCTCGATCATCAACATCTCCTCGATGGCAGGTGTCGCGGGCTTTCCCGGCGTTGCGACCTACTGCGCCACCAAGTTCGGCGTGGTCGGGCTGACGGCCGCGCTGCGCGAGGAACTGCGGCCCCGGGGGATCAGGGTCTGCGCGATCCTGCCCGGCATCGTGCACACCGAACTGTCCGCGGGCGTACAGCTTCTCGACGCCGTGGAGAACTTCGTATCGGTCGAACCCGCCGACATCGCCGAGGCGGTGGTCAAAGCGGCGCGCACCCACCGCGCGGTGTCCTACGTGCCCCGCCGAATGCGGCTGGCGCTGGGGGTCGGGCAGGTACTGCCGGAACGTGCGCGTCGGCTGTTGTCACGGATCACCCGCACAGAACAGGTCTACCTCGCCGTCGACCAGGCCACCCGGGACGCCTACCACGCCCGGGCGAGGCGCTGACCGCTTCAGGCGTACAGCGTCTCGAACTGCTCGATCGACCGCTCGATATCGCCCTTCACCGCGCGGGCGGCGGTGGCCCCGATTGGGCCGAACAGCGGCGCGCCACCCATGTCCAGTCGCAGCGTGAACCGCGAACCGGCGCTGGCGGGAGCGATCGCCAGGGACAGGGCGTATTTGGTGCCACCCACCCCCTTGCCGGTGATCTCCAGCAGGGCCGGCGGATCGAACTTGCGAACCGTCCAGGTAACCCGGTTGCGCATACCTTTAGCACCGGCTACGCCGACCAGCGTCGCGCCGACGGCCAGTTCGTCGGGTAGCTCGGATCGCCAGCCCTGATGCAGGGACAGCCAGTCGCCGAGTTCGGCCAGGTTGGACGCGTGGGCCCACGCCTGCCCCGGGGGCAGCGTCAGCTCGCGGGAAAGCTCGAGTTTGGCCATCCGTCGATGCTAGGCGAGGCTGTGCGATTTGATATGTTCGGACACATGGCGGGGGTTGCCGATGGCTACGGGGCCCACTGGGATGTCCCGCGTCCGGCGACGACCTGCCGGCACCTGCTGGAGGCGGCCCGGTTGCACGGCGTGGCGGCCGCCGACTGCCTGGCGGGAACGGATTTGTCGCCGGCCGACATCGGCAACAACGCCACCGAGGTTCAAGCCGGCCAGGAGCTGGCGATTCTGCGTAACGTCCTTGCCCACGTGAGTGATTCGCATGAATTCGCCCGTGACGTCGGAGTCCAGTACAACTTCGCCAATATGGGGATGCTCGGCTATGCGTTGCTGGCGAGCCCGACGTTGGGGGACGCGGTAAACATCGCCTGCCGGTACGCGGCACTGTCATCGACATTTCACCGGCTGATCCGCTGTGACACCGCCGATGGCGCGGTCCTCGAATTCGACAGCAGCGCTGTTCCCGCCGACGTGCGCGAGTTCATGATCGAACGTGACATGTTCGCCGTGATCAACGTTGCGCCGTTGCTGATCGGCCAGTTGGAGTCGACGATCGCGCTGACAGTGGAACTCCCGGGCATCGACTTCCCGATCGATCGGCTGGATTTTCCCTGGCTGACAGTCGAGTTCGATCTGAAGTCGACACGCAGCGCGGTGTCCATCCCGGCGGATGCGTTGGCGCTGGCGATGCCGGCTGCCGATGCGGCGACCGCCCAGGTGTGCGCGCAGCAGTGTGAGGACCTGTTGGAGTCGCGCCGTCGGCGCCGTGGCATGGCCGCGCTGGTGCGCTCCCGCCTGGTCCGCGATCCCGGTCAGCTGCCGTCGATGGCGGAGGTCGCCGACGAACTCTGCATCACCGAACGCACTCTGCACCGGCGGCTGGCGACCGAACGCACCAGCTACCGCGCGCTGGTGGACGAGGTTCGGGTGACGCTGGCGGCGGCCCTGCTGGAGGCCGGGCTCACCGTCGAGGAGACGGCACGTCAGCTCGGCTATTCCGAAACCGCCGCATTCACCCGCGCCTTCAGTCGGTGGACCGGCGCTCCGCCGAGCAGGCACCGGCGCAGAACCTGACCCCGGCGTCCGAATCGGTCAAATAGCTGTCCGGTCCGTCCATTACTTTGGTCTGCCCCGCCAGCCAGAGTGAAGACCATGACTGCTTCTCACGACGTGGCGTACCCGGTGGTGCGCCGGATGAACTTCGGGTTCGAGGCGCAAGCCGAAACCGTCAAATACTTCGCTGACGGCAACATGGTGTTCAGCCACCTGATCGCGATCCTGTCGGCGATCTTTCCTCCGGGGGAAGACATCTTCGTCCGGTCGGTGCGCCGCTACAAAGACCGACTCACCGACCCCGACCTGAGTAAGCGGGTGGCCGGATTCATCGGCCAGGAGAAGACGCACGGACTGCAGCATCGCGAACTCAACGACCAACTCACCGCGATGGGATACCCCACCGCGTGGTTCGAGTACCTGCTGGGCAGCACCGAACGAATGGAGAAGTTCCTCGACAGGCAGTATCCCGATCCGGATCGGTTGCCCCGGCTCCGTCACTTCTTCCTCGGATTCACCGTAGCCGCCGAACATTTCACCGCGACGTGGGCGGAGAACATCCTCAAAAGCCCCGAGATTCAGTCGCTGATGTACGACCCGGAGATCCGCAATCTGCTGAACTGGCACGCGCTGGAAGAGCTGGAGCACAAGTCGGTCGACTTCGACGTGAACCGAGCCATCGGTGTCCCGGAGTCGAAGCGCATCCGCTGGATGCGGTTCGCGCAGAACTGCGGCATTCCGATCCTGGTGCTGTTCGCCTGGTGCTCGATCGCCACCACCGACCGCGAGGGGCGCCGCCAGCCGATCCGGATACTGCGCGAGACCGTGCGGATGCTGCGGACCCCCATGTGGACGGGTTTCTACTCCGCGATGAGTCCGTTCAAGAAGGCCGATTTCCATCCGGACCAGATCGACACCGCCGAACTCGAAGCTTCATGGCGCCAGGAGCTTTTCGGAGAAGAGGGACAGCTCGTCGGCCACCTCAGGTGAGCTGTCACACCACCCAGATCGCCTGTGCGGCCGGGCTTCCCAAATCGATAGTGGTCTGTTCGTCGGCCGGCGCCCCCGGCGGTTTCACGGCCACCGAGACGATGCCGGCGAACTCGCGGCGGGTCAGCACGTGGACCCGGGCGTCGAGACTGATGCCCA
>CAZPZQ010000061.1:0-13071 GCA_964590745.1 uncultured Mycobacterium sp.
TCCACTCGGTCAACGCCGGTTACTTCGAGGCCCGCTCGCTGGGCTACATCACCAAACCCGGCAACGCCGTGCTGGAGTGGCTGCGACTGCCCGGCGATGCGATCCTCATCATCGCCGGTGTGCTGCCGTTCGTGTGGATCGCCTGGATCGCGTTGCGTAACTTCCGCTCCGGCCGCACCGTCGACGAACTGCCGGAGAATCCGCTCTACGCCGAGGTGGCGGTCGACGAATCCACGGCGAAAGGCTGAGCATGTCCGCACCGGCGGCCTGGGTGTGGCTGGTCTCCGGCTACGCCTTGATCCTGCTGGCCGTCGCCTGGGGCTTCGACACCATGGCGCGGCGGGCGTCGCAGCGCGCCGCGCAGTGGCGCACCGGAAGATTCGTCTACCATCCCGACCACGATGCCTGGCGGTGCCCACAGGACCAGTGGTTGTGGCCCACCTCGTTCGATCCGCAGACCCGGGTGATGCGCTATCGCGCCGCGCCAGCGGTGTGCAATGTCTGCCCGGTGAAAGATTCGTGCACCACGTCGAACCACGGCCGCGAGATCAGCCGCCAAGTCGATCCGTGGCCGCATTCCGAGGCGGGTCGGTTCCACCGCGGTATCGCCTGTGCGGTAGCGGGATTCGGTGTGATCATGCCGGCGGCTACCCTCATCGTCAACCATGCTGCCGCCGATGTGCTGGTGTTGAGCGGTGCGATGCTCGCGGTGGTGGCCGGTGCACTGCCGCTGGTTCGCCACCTGTGGGACACTCCGTCCAACGCCCCGGATCACCTGCCGCATCGAACCGGCTTGGAAGAGCAGGTCGCCGCAGCGATCGATCGGTACTCCACCCGGTGGGGCGGCAGCTATGCCAGCAGGGAGGATGACACCCCGTGAGTTCCGTGCTGATCACCGGGCTGGTGGTCGCGGCCGTCCTGCTGGCGATCTTGGCCTTCTTCGCGTTGGTGGTGCTGCGGGAATACGAACGGGGCGTGGTGTTCCGGATGGGACATGTCCGACCGCTGTACCAGCCGGGCCTGCGGCTGTTGGTTCCACTGGCCGACAAGATGATTCGTGTCGACCAGCGGGTAGTGACGCTGACCATTCCCCCGCAGGAGGTGATCACCCGGGATAATGTGCCGGCCCGGGTGAACGCCGTGGTGATGTTCCAAGTAGTCGATCCACTGAAAGCGATTCTGGCGGTGGAAAACTACGCGGTGGCCACCTCGCAGATCGCCCAGACGACGCTGCGGTCCCTGTTGGGCCGAGCCGACCTGGATACCCTATTGGCGCACCGCGACGACCTGAACGTCGACTTGCGCAACATCATCGACAAGCAAACCGAGCCGTGGGGGGTGCAGGTGCGGGTCGTCGAGATCAAGGACGTGGAAATCCCGGAGTCGATGCAGCGCGCGATGGCGCGCGAGGCTGAGGCCGAACGTGAGCGTCGCGCCAAAGTCATCAATGCCCGCGGTGAGCTGCAAGCCTCCGAAGAGCTCACCCAGGCCGCTGAGACGTTGTCGAAAAACCCGGCGTCGCTGCAACTGCGCTACCTGCAGACCCTGTTGGAGCTCGGCGCGGACCAGAACTCGACCGTGGTTTTCCCGTTACCGGTGGACATCATCACCCCGTTTCTGCAGCACCCCCAACTGCTCGAGGGCATCGTCGGCCGATTCGATCCTCGCCGCTGAGGTCTGACTTTTGACTCCCAGTGCGCTGTTCACCGACCTCTACGAGGTCACGATGAGCCAGGCCTACCTGACCGAAAAAATGTCCGGCACGGCCGTGTTTGAAACCTTTTTCCGACGACTGCCCGGGACTCGGTCCTATGTGATGGCAGCCGGCCTTTCAGATGTGCTCGACTTCCTCGAAGCGTTCCGGTTCGACCAGCAGGATCTCGATTATCTGCGCGGCTTGGGTCTGTTTACCGACGACTTCCTGCACCGGCTCGCCCAGGTTCGCTTCACCGGGAGTGTCTGGGCGGTGCCAGAAGGCACCGTGGTCTTTCCGCATGAGCCGATCATGCAGGTGGTCGCACCGATTCTGGAGGCCCAGCTGATCGAGACGTTCGTGATCAACCAGGTTCACCTACAGAGCGTGCTCGCGAGCAAGGCCGCCCGTATGGTGGGCGCTGCGCGCGGGCGTCCGGTCATCGATTTCGGAGCACGGCGCGCGCACGGGACCGATGCGGCACTCAAGGTGGCCAGAACCAGCTATCTGGCCGGGGCAGCCGGCACGTCGAATCTGCTCGCTGCTCGGCGGTACGGCATCCCCGCCTACGGCACGATGGCGCACAGCTTTATTCAGGCGTTCGACGACGAGGTCGCTGCCTTCGACGTGTTCGTCCGGTTGTATCCGGGCACCACGCTGCTCATCGACACCTACGACACGCTGGCCGGAGCCGACCGCGTCGTCGACCTTGCCAAACGCCTCGGGCAGCGCTTCGACGTCAGCGCCGTCCGGCTCGACTCGGGTGATCTGGCAGCGCTGTCGAAGCAGACCAGGGCGAAACTCGACGCAGCCGGTTTGGCACAGGTCAAGATCATCGCCTCGTCCGGCCTCGACGAACACCGCATCGCCGCGCTCATCGCCGACGGCTGCCCCATCGACGGTTTTGCCGTGGGCACCCGGCTGGTCACACCCGCGGATGCGCCCACTCTCGACATGGCCTACAAATTGGTGGAGTACGACGGCGTCGGACGAACCAAACTCTCCGACGACAAGGTGATCTATCCGGGACGCAAGCAGGTGGTGCGCCGAGCCGAAGGCGGGGTTTTCACCGGTGACACCATCGGCAAGTCCGATGAGCGCCTCGACGGTGAACCCTTGCTGGTGCCCGTGATGCGGAATGGTCGGCGCCTGCCGGAGCACAGCCCCACCCTCGATGCGGCGCGCGAATGGGCAAGCCGGCAGCTGAACGCGCTTCCGCCGCAGCTTCGGTCGCTGGAAAACACCGGCTGGTCGTATCCGGTGGACATCAGTCCGGCGGTGCTGCGCGAGCTCGAAGAGCTCCGCCACGTCCGGCAACACAACGGTGGGCTGGGCTGACGTTCGCAGCGCGTGGCGCAGCGATCATTCCACATCTGGTTCACCGGACAGATCCAGAACGGTGTCCCGTGCACGCCGCTGCAGCTCTACCGCCGCCGCCCAGCCCGTACGTGTCGCACGAAGCGGCCGGCCCACCGCGACCTCGACGGCGCCGTGGCGGGGAAACGTGCTGCGCGGCGGCAGGATTGACCGGGTGCCGCGGATACCCACCGGAACCACCGGCGCACCGGCTTCGGCCGCTGCGACGAATGCGCCCATCCGGAAAGGCCGCAACCCGGGGCGACGTGCCAGCCCGCCCTCCGGAAAGATCACAATCGAGCGCCCGGCTCGCACCGCGGCGGCGAGGCGCTCGGTATCTGTCAACGCTGCACCGGGCTCACGACGCTCGACAAACTGGGTGTCGAGCCGCCCGAGCACGAAGCCGGCGAATACCTGCCGCTCCAGGGCGCTGGTAGCAATGAAGCGGAACGTGCATGGCAGGACAACACCGAGCACCACCGGATCAAGCCAACTCGGATGGTTGGACACCACGATGGAGGGTTGTGGCGGGAGCCGATCGAGATTGTGCACCGTGATCGCAGTCCCGGTGAGGCGGGCCAACAACCGCGCCGAACCGCGAGCCGCCCGCCACCGCAATTCCAACCGGGGAAGCAGCGCGACGAGGCCCACCACGATCAGCGCGAGGATGGCGAAAATCGTCCAGGCGTATGCGGCGAACGCAAGCGCGGCCGCCGCACGAGCAGTGCGGCGCAACATCCGAAGAAGCCTAGCGCCGCTGTTCTCGGTTCCGGGCAAGCAACCTTCTGGCCGGGAGCCGATAACCTGGGAGGCATCGAGCGCGAGATTGCCTCGCCTCGACTCGCACCCAGGAGCGTGCAATGCGCGGTTCTCACTCAGCTCACGCAGCTGTCGATTTCGGCGGGTCCGGGGCGGCGATTTGGGCAGCCGACGAGGCGGCCCGCGGGGATCTACCGCTGAGGCGGATCCACCGCGGCGTTCGGCAGCGCGCCGATGCGGGCCGAACGGTTGCTGCAAGGGATAGACCGCCGGACAATAACGGCGTGCTGCGATCGGCTCGGCTCCACCCCGGACCGGCGCGCCTGGGCTGGGGTTCGGTGACGTCGCCGGTTGCTCGGTGGTCACCGCCGGCGGGCCACATCCGTCGGGACAGTTCGGGAGGCCGGAGGTGGTGACCGTTTTTTTGGTCGACGACCACGAAGTGGTGCGCCGCGGCCTGATCGATCTGCTCGGCGCTGACCCCGATCTCGACGTCGTCGGCGAGGCCGGCACGGTCGCCGAAGCGATGGCGAGAATTCCGGCACTCCGCCCCGATGTGGCGGTGCTCGATGTCCGGCTGCCCGACGGCAACGGTATCGAACTGTGTCGCGACCTGCTGTCTCGCCTGCCGGGGCTCCGTTGCCTGATCTTGACCTCGTTCACCTCCGATGAAGCCATGTTGGACGCGATCCTGGCCGGCGCCAGCGGCTACATCGTGAAAGACATCAAGGGCATGGAGTTGGCCCGCGCCGTCAAGGACGTGGGCGCCGGCCGATCGCTGCTGGACAACCGGGCGGCGGCCGCGCTGATGGCCAAGCTGCGCGGGGCCGCCGCGACACCCGACCCGCTGTCCGGCCTGTCCGACCAGGAGCGCACCCTGCTGGGCCTGCTCGCCGAGGGCTTGACCAACAAACAGATCGCCGACCGAATGTTTCTGGCCGAAAAGACGGTGAAGAACTACGTATCCCGGCTGTTGGCCAAACTCGGCATGGAGCGACGCACCCAAGCCGCCGTGTTCGCCACCAAACTGCAGCGGTCCACCCTGGACAGTGGCGGCTAGCGCCGGTTCCGGAAAGGGCTGAGATGGCGGCGAATAAGCACGTTGGTGACGGTGGCGGTGGCGATGAGATAAGCCCGTTGCGGGACACCTTGTCCGGATTGCGGCTACGCGAACTGCTGGTCGGGGTTCAGGATCGGGTCGAGCAGATCGTCGAAGGCCGAGACCGGTTGGACGGACTGCTTGAGGCGATGCTGGTGGTGACCTCCGGTCTGGAGCTTGACGTAACGCTGCGGTCGATCGTGCAGACCGCGGTCAACCTGGTCGATGCGCAATACGGTGCATTGGAGGTACACGACCACGACCGCCGGATGCTGGAATTCGTCTACGAGGGCATCGACGAGGAAACCTTCCACCGGATCGGCCGGCTGCCCCAGGGCCTCGGCGTGGTGGGCGTGCTGATGGAGGATCCCAAACCGCTTCGGCTGGACCACATCGCCAGCCATCCCGCGTCGGTGGGCTTTCCGGACAATCACCCGCCGATGCAGACCTTCCTCGGCGTGCCGGTCGGTGTCCGCAACGAGGTGTTCGGCAACCTGTACTTGACCGAAAAAGCCGACGGCCAACCGTTCAGCGAGGACGACGAGGTGTTGCTGCAGGCGCTGGCCGCCGCCGCCGGGATCGCCATCGCCAACGCCCGGCTGTATGCGCAGGCCAAGGCCCGCCAGTCCTGGATCGAGGCGACCCGCGACATCGCCACCGAATTGTTGTCGGGCACTGACCCGACGACGGTGTTCCGGATGATCGCCGAGGAGGCCACCAAGCTCACCGGAGCCGAGTCCGCCCTGGTTGCCATTCCGCTGGAGGAAGAAACGCCGGAATCCGAGGTGCGTGAGCTGCTGGTGGTGGAAACCGTCGGTGACGTGGCGGCTGCGATCGCCGGCGAAGCCATCCCGGTGCCGAGCACCTCGGTCGGCGAAGCTTTTACCCAGCGGGCGCCGCGACAAGTCAACCGCCTCCGGCTGGCCGGGGTCGACGACGCCGGGCCGGCGCTGGTGTTGCCGCTGCGGGCCACCGACGCCGTCGCCGGGGTGGTCGTCGTGCTGCGTCCGGCGGGTTCCATCCCGTTCAGCGTCGAACAACTCGACATGATGGCCGCGTTCGCCGATCAGGCCGCGCTGGCCTGGCAACTGGCCAGCTCGCAGCGTCGCATGCGGGAACTGGATGTGGTGACCGATCGCGACCGGATCGCCCGGGATCTGCATGACCACGTGATCCAACGGGTCTTCGCGGTCGGGCTGTCGCTGCAAGGAACCATGCAGCGAGCCCGGTCGGCCGAGGTTCGCCAGCGCCTGGCCGGTATCGTCGATGATCTGCAGGAGATCATCGGCGAGATCCGTACCACGATCTTCGATCTGCACGGCACCTCGTCCACGGTGACCCGGCTGCGTCAGCGATTGGACAATGCGGTCACTCAGTTCGCCGGTTCCGGCCTGCACACCACCGTCCAGTTTGTCGGCCCGCTGTCGGTGGTCGACGCGGTGCTGGCCGACCACGCCGAGGCGGTGGTCTCCGAAGCGGTGAGCAACGTCGTTCGGCATGCCAAGGCCACCACGTTGCGGGTGCAGGTCAAAGTCGAAGATGAGCTGTGCATCGAGGTGGTGGACAACGGCTGCGGCATACCCGAGATCATCACCAGCAGCGGCTTGGCGAATCTACGTCAGCGCGCCGAGCAGGCCGGCGGCACGTTCAGCACCGAATCAGCACCCGGTGGCGGCACCGTGCTGCACTGGTGTGCTCCGCTGGTAGCGCCCTAGTCGGCCCGGGCAGCCGCCGTGGTCATCCAGTCCACGGTGTCGTCGAGGTGGCGCCGCGGTGTCGACGGCAGCGGGTCGGCGTTGATCGACGCCCAACCCGCCCGGATCAGCATCTGGGGAAACCCACCGACCCCGAACACGTCGGCGCGAACCACGTCGCGGGTCTCGGGAAGTTCCAGCGGTTCGGTGACCGGGCAGCTGGCCAGTCCCAGCGACGTCGCGGTGAGCAGCACCACGCTGGTTGCCTCACCGGCGCGCAGCCGGGCCAGGCGGTCGTCGGTTTCGGTGCCCAGGGCGAGGATCACCGCCCGGTCGTCGGTGGCCGATACGTCGGGTGGCTGGGCCAGCGCCGGATCGGCGAACAGCCGTGCCGGTAGCGGCGCGGCTGCGTCGGACGGCGGTGTGCTGTCCGCCGGAACGCCGGCTATCGATCCGTGTCGGCCGCTCCACGTGGTGAGCTCGCTGAGGTAGTCGTAGTCGGTCGCGTGCTGGAAAACAGCACGCGCCACGATCTCGTTCAGCTTGTCCAGCGCGTCGACCTGCCGCAGCATCACGCCGGCCCGGGCGGCCCGTGCGCCCATCAGTGCGACGTCGGCCGTCGGCACCGGCCAACTGCTGTAGTGCCGACGATCGGTGCGTCGACGCGGTATGGCAGCGGCGAGCATGATGTCGACCTGCTCGGGTTCGCGCGGGTACACCTCGATCGACGCGAGGTGGTTCGCATCGGTTGAATCGGGCAAGCGATGGATCTTGGATTGCCAGCCCAGCGCCGCCAGCGCGGCCACCCCGTGGTGCAGAGCCGCGCCGCAGCTCAAGATCAGGCCGCGGCCGTCGGGATCGGCATTGGCCAGTTGCAAAGCCGGATCGGCAAACAAGTCCAGGGTCGACTCGCCCACCCGCCAACGCCACGGCTGGGTGTTGTGCACCGATGGCGCTCGGGAGGCCAGCCGCAGCGCGGTTCGGATCGTTTCGGGGTCCGGGAAGCACACATTTTGCATACTCACGGTTCGCCGCCACCTTCCTGGCCACCGGCGGGGAGCGGGATTCGCAAGCGCCGCAACGGTCGTCATCAATTTCACCCTCCCGCACCGGGTTCCCCCGGGCCAGAGCAGGAAGGCCTCAGCGGGTAAGGACTTTGGGCCACCGGCCCGGTGAGACGGGCGGTACTGACGGCAAGACCACGCAATTTGGGACTTCTGGCCCTGCCGCGCCGATCGTGCGACGACGGATGATAACAGCATGCACCGTTAGGAGGCCGACACCGTGGAGCAACTAACTACCCTGGACGCGGGGTTCCTGGAAGCCGAGGACTCTGATCGACACATCAGCCTGGCCATCGGCGGTCTTGCCATCCTGGAAGGTCCGATGCCGGATTACCAATCGCTGGTGTCGACGCTCAGTACGCGCATCACCAGGTGCCCGCGGTTCGCCCAGAAGCTAAGATTGCGGCCCTTCGATCTGGGGCCGCCGATCTGGGATGACGACCCGAACTTCGATATGGCTCACCACGTGCGCCATGTCGCGCTGCCGCAGCCCGGCAGTGACGCCGAGTTGTTCGCGTTCGTCGCCGACCAGATGGCGCGCCGCCTGGACCGGGACCGCCCACTGTGGAACGTCTGGATCATCGAGGGCTTGGCCGACGACCGCTGGGCCATGCTGATGAAGGTGCACCATTGTGTCGGTGACGGAATCGCCGCGTCGCACATGCTGACCGGCCTGTGCGACAACGACGTCGTCACCAGCTTCGCCAGCCGCATCCGCGCCGCCACCGAAACGTCGCCGTCTGCGCTGCCGCCGCTGCGGCTGACCGCAGCCGATATCAACCCGCTGAATTGGGTGAGCGGGCTGTGGAATGCATCGGCCGCGATCGGCGGTGCCGCGCTGCGCGTTGCCCGCGGCACGGTGGAGGTCGCCGCCGGCTTGGTGCGCCCGACCGCCCCCACGTCGTTGAACGGGTCGATGACGGCGATGCGCCGGTTCGCCGCTGCGCAGGTGCCGCTCGACGAGGTGAAGCAGGTGTGCAAGACGTTCGGCGTCACGCTCAACGACGTCGCGCTGGCCGCACTGACCGAGGGTTACCGGGACATGCTGGTGCGCCGCGGCGAGCAGCCGCTGCCCGCGTCGATGCGCGCCCTGGTGCCGGTGTCGATCCGCTCCAACGACGCCGCCGACAAGACCGACAACCGGGTTTCGGTGATGCTGCCGTTCCTGCCGGTGGAAGAAGAGAATCCGGTGCTGCGGCTGCGCCTGGTGCACGCCCGGCTGACCCGGACCAAACACACCGGGCAACGCCAAGCCGGCAGCGCATTCATATCCGCCGCGAACTATCTGCCGTTCCCGCTGACCGCGTGGGCGGTGCGATTGCTGACCCGACTGCCGCAGCACGGTGTCACCACGTTGACCACCAATGTGCCCGGCCCGTCCGAGACGCTGCGAGTGATGGGGCGCAAGGTGACCGGCGTGCTGCCGGTACCGCCGATCGCGTTGCAGCTGCGATCCAGCGTGGCCATCCTCAGCTACGCCGATCAACTGTTCTTCGGCATCCTGGCCGACTTCGACGCGGTGCCGGACGCCGACGAATTCGCGCGTGGCATCGAGGCCGCGGTGGGCCGGCTGGTGGAGAGCAGCAAGCGACGCCGAGCCGGCCACGTTCGCCGCGGACTGTCGTTGGTCGCCACCGGCTGACGGTTAGCCCGGCAGCACCGGTACCGCACCACCGACCATCAGCGGCGGCACCGGCACCCAGCCCTGTTGGGTCTGGTCGGCTGATGAGAACAGTTGCAGCACCCCGCGTGGATCTGCCACGTACACCGTCGACGGGTTGGCCGCAATGGTGGACACCGGCAATTGCAGGTTGCCGGTAGGCCCGTCTGAGTTCACCCCGTCGATGTTGACATACGAGACCGGATGTTGCGGGTCGGTGCGACTCACCACGATGTCGTCGCCGGTGCGCCAGGACAGCGAAACCACCGTGGCGCCGAGCCCGAAAGCCAGCCGGCGTGGATAGCTGAGCGCGAACTGGCCGACTTGCGGCTGCTCGACACTGGCCAAAATGATCTGCCCGGCAATGACCATGGCAGCCCGGGTGCCGTCCCGAGACAGCTGCAACTCGTCGATCGGCCCGGGGAATCGGGCGGACACCGCACCGGAATCGACCGGGATGCGGGCCGGTCGCCCCGATGCGGTCTCGGCGATGGCGCGCAACACGGTGTTGCCGTCGACGACGACCCACACCGCATCGTCGAGGGACCAGCTGGGCCGAGACAGGGAGCGGCCGTCGACCGACCGCACGGCGTCACCGCCGAGGTCGCCGATCCACAGCGATGCCGCCGCGTCCGGAGCGCCGGGACGCAGCGTCACCACCGACGCGGCTTGGCGTCCGTTGCGCGACAGTGCGGCCGCGCTCTGCTCGGTCATCCGGCCGAATGCCCCGGGCACCCGGGCCGATTGCTGACCGTCCAGTGCGACCAGCGATCCACCCACCAGGGCATGCACCCCGGCGCCGGCACCGTCGGCGGCACCCGGGTCGGTGGCGGCGACGTCGGACGGAGTCCACCCGCCGGCGAACCTGTCGTCCAGTGCCGCGCCGTCGGCGTCGATCACGTACGGGCCCCCGATATCCGATCGGGCCAGCGTCCAAATAAGCTGCGCGGCAAGCAACTGCCTGCTGTTCGGATCGGTGGTGGACAGGCTGTCCAGTTCGATCCGGGCCCCGCCGTAGCCGCGGCCGACACCGCTTTTCCCGCCGTCGGCGCGGGTCACCGGGCCACGCAGCAGCAGCGGCGGACCCAGCAGGTTACGCACGCTGTTGGCCATCTCCGGGCGGGGCCCGCCGATCAGCTTGGACACCAGTTCGGTGGCCAGCTGGTCGGAGTCGGACACCGCCAAGTATCGGGGATCGGGCACCACCGTTTTGCCGGTGGGGTCGACGAAGTAGAGCGTGTGCCGTTTGTAGACGGCCTGAAACTGCTGCCAGTCCAGAAACACCCCGTTGGGCAGCCGGTCGATCCGCCAGCCATCCGGTGTTTTGACCAGTTCGATCGGGCCGGGATCGGGCAGCACCCCTTCACCGGTCTCGAATACCCCGATGTCAGAGAGCGACCCCAGGATGTCGGCGTGCATGGTCACCGAAACCCGGTCGGCGCTGCGGGTTTCGACGAACACCACCTTGTCGATGAGCATCGCACTGCCGGCGTCGTCCCAGGCGTCGGATGCCGACGGGGTGAGGAACTGCCGGGCAGCCAGATGCCGGTTCGCCGGATCGGCAGTGGCTTTGAGGAATTCCCGCAGCAGCACGTCCGGGTCCATCCCGGGTGTCGGTTTCGGCAGGTTCGGCGGCGCCGGCCGCTCCACGGTGCGAACCGCCCGCGGCGCCGACGCGCTGGGCACCCCGGCGCATCCGGTCAGCAGCAAGGCAACCACGCTGACCGCCAGCACGGCCAGCCAGCGCATCATCCGCTCCCCCCGGCAAGCGGGCGATACCCCGAGTCGGCATGTTCACGCACCCGCTGGCGATGTTTTTTGTATTTGGGCGCAACGGGTTTCATCGGCAGGGGACTGGTGGTGACCTTGTGGCCGCGCACCAGCGGCAAGGTGAGCCGGAAGCAGGCGCCTCTGCCGGGCTGGCCCCAAGCCTCCAGCCGGCCCTGGTGCAGCCGGGCATCCTCGACGCTGATCGCCAGACCTAGTCCGGTGCCGCCGGACCGACGCACCCGGGACGGATCCGCCCGCCAGAATCGACTGAACACCAGTTTTTCTTCGCCGGGCCGAAGCCCCACCCCGTAGTCGCGAACCGTCACCGCGACGGTGTCTTCGTCGGCGGCCATCTTTATCACCACGGGTTTGCGTTCGGCGTGATCGATGGCGTTGCCAATCAGGTTGCGCAGGATGCGCTCCACCCGACGCGGATCAACCTCGGCGATCACCTCATCGGTCGGCATCTCCACCTGCAGTTGCACACCGGCGTCGTCGGCGAGGTGGCCCACGTTGCTCAGGGCGCTGCTCACCGTCAACCGCAGGTCCACCGACTCGACCGCCAGTTCGGCCACGCCCGCGTCGTGACGGGAGATCTCCAGAAGATCGTTGAGCAACATCTCGAACCGATCCAGCTCGCTGACCAGCAGCTCAGTGGACCGCCGCAGCGACGGCTCCAGATCGTCGCTGTGGTCATAGATCAGGTCTGCGGCCATCCGGACGGTGGTCAGCGGGGTGCGCAGTTCGTGGCTGACATCGGAGGTGAATCGGCGCTGCAGATTGCCGAACTCTTCGAGCTGGGTGATCTGTCGGGACAGGCTCTCGGCCATGTCGTTGAACGACACCGCCAGCCGCGCCATGTCGTCCTCACCGCGTACCGGCATCCGTTCGGACAAGTGCCCTTCGGCGAACCGGACCGCGATCCGCGAGGCCGACCGCACCGGCAGCACCACCTGCCGAGACACCAACAAGGCGATACCGGCCAGCAGCACCAGCAAGACCAGCCCGCCGGTGGCGATGGTCCCCCGCACCAAGCCGATCGTGCTCCGCTCGGTGCCGAGCGGGAAGATCAGATACAGCTCCAGGTTGGTCACCCGCGATGCCGCCGGTGTGCCGATGACCAGTGCCGGGCCGGCGAAACCGTCGGCGTGCACGGTCGCATACTGATAACTCACCTGGCCGGCTTTGACGAATTCGCGCAGTGTGGCCGGCACCTCATCGACCGGTCCGGCGGTGGTCGCCACCCGTGGCCCGTCGCCGGGCACCACCAGCACCGCATCGAACGCACCGGCCGGGCCGCCGCCGGCCTGGTCGATCTTCGACGTCAACGTGTTGCGCGCCAACTGCAGGCTGGATGTCAGCGAGCGGGTTTCCTCACCGCCGACGATGTCGCTGACCGTGCCGCGTGCCCGCTCGATCTGCTCGGTGGCCGCTCGAACCTTGACGTCGAGCACCCGGTCGGCGATCTGGCTGGTCAGCACGAAGCCGAGCACCAGAATCACCGCAGCCGACAGCCCCAGCGTCAGCACCACCACCCGCAGTTGCAGCGATCGACGCCAAGCCGTCCCCACGACTCGGCGCACCACACTCATGCCGTGCAACAACGGGCCCGACCGCCCCCAACGGCCCCGGATGCGCGGCCGCGGGGCCCAGATCACACGCCCCACTCCCTCCCGCACGGGGGAGGTACCCCCACAGCACCGTTGACGCTCGGCGTCGTCGCCACCGGAATCACGGAGGTCCGGCCTTGTAGCCCACTCCTCGAACGGTCAACACCACGGTCGGATTCTCCGGGTCCTTCTCCACCTTCGCCCGCAGTCGCTGCACGTGCACGTTCACCAGCCGGGTGTCGGCCGGGTGCCGGTATCCCCAGACCTGTTCGAGCAGCACGTCACGAGTAAACACCTGACGGGGTTTGCGTGCCAGCGCCACCAGCAGGTCGAACTCCAGCGGGGTCAGCGAGATCTGCTCACCGG
>CAZPZQ010000062.1:0-12986 GCA_964590745.1 uncultured Mycobacterium sp.
GGTGAGCAGATCATCGACACCGACGAACACCCGCGCGCCGACGCGTCGTTGGAGTCGTTGAGCAAACTCAAACCGGTGTTGTCGGCCGACGATCCGGAAGCGACGGTGACGGCGGGCAATGCCAGCGGCCAGAACGACGCCGCCGCGATGTGCGTGGTGACGACACCGGAACGGGCTGCCGAGCTGGAGATCACGCCGCTGGTCCGGTTGGTGTCGTGGGCAGTCGCCGGTGTGGCACCAGACGTCATGGGTATCGGGCCGGTGCCGGCGACAGCGGCGGCGTTGGCTGGCGCGGGACTGCAACTGACCGACATCGACCTGATCGAACTCAACGAAGCGTTCGCCGCGCAAGCGCTGGCGGTGATGCGGGAGTGGCGATTCGGTGCGGCCGATCTGGAGCGGACGAATGTGCACGGCTCCGGTATCTCGCTGGGCCACCCGGTCGGTGCCACCGGATGCCGGATGCTGGCGACGTTGGCTCGGGAGATGAGTCGGCGCCAGGTGCGCTACGGCTTGGAAACCATGTGCATCGGCGGTGGACAGGGTCTGGCCGCGGTGTTTGAGCGGATTCCCGACGAAGGCCGCGCATGACCAAGCTCGCTCAGACGCTGGGCCTCACCGAGAGTGAGACCGAAATCGTCGCAACGGTACGACGATTCGTCGATAAAGAAGTGATACCCACTGCCGCTGAACTCGAGCGCACGGATACCTATCCGCAAGCCATCATCGACCAGATGCGTGAGATGGGCTTGTTCGGCCTGATGATCCCGGAGCAGTACGGCGGCCTGGGCCAGTCCTTGCTCACCTACGCGCTGTGTGTCGAGGAACTGGCTCGCGGCTGGATGAGCATCTCCGGCGCGATCAACACGCACTTCATTGTCGCGTACATGATCGGCCAGCACGGCACCGACGCGCAGCGGCAGCGGTTGCTGCCGCGGTTGGCCACCGGCGAAGCGCGGGGCGCGTTTTCGATGTCGGAGCCGGGACTTGGCTCTGATGTCGCCGCGATCCGCACCCGAGCCGTCCGCGGCCCGGACGGCCGTTACACCATCGATGGCCAGAAGATGTGGCTGACCAACGGTGCCAGCTCGACGTTGGTGGCGGTGCTGGTACGGACCGACGAGGGCGCCGACACCCCGCACCGCAACCTGACCGCGTTCCTGATCGAAAAGCCCACCGGCTTCGGCGAAGTCGTGCCGGGCCTGACCATCCCGGGAAAGATCGACAAGCTGGGGTACAAGGGCATCGAGACCACCGAACTGATTTTCGACGGTTACTCCGCCCGAGCCGACGACATCCTCGGCGAGGAGCCCGGCCGGGGATTTTTCCAGATGATGGACGGTATCGAGGTCGGACGGGTCAACGTCGCGGCGCGCGCCTGCGGTGTCGGGTTGCGCGCCTTCGAACTGGCGGTTCGATATGCCCAGCAGCGAACCACTTTCGGTAAACCGATCGCCGAACATCAGGCGATCGCGTTTCAACTCGCGGAAATGGCAACGAAAGTCGAGGCCGCACACCTGATGATGGTCAACGCGGCCCGATTGAAGGATTCCGGCGAACGCAACGATGTCGCCGCCGGTATGGCGAAATATCTGGCCAGTGAATACTGCAATGCGGTCACCCAACAAAGCTTCCGGATGCACGGTGGATACGGCTACTCCACGGAGTACGAGATCGAGCGGCTGATGCGCGACGCTCCGTTTTTGCTGATCGGCGAGGGCACCAGCGAAATCCAAAAGCAGATCATCAGCAAGCGGCTGCTGGCCGAGTATCGGGTGTGACTGGTGTCGGTTCCCGATTTCTCGGTGCGACCGCAACTGTCCGAGGGTGTCGCGAGTTTCGTCCGGAGGCGAATCTTCGACGGGACTTACCCGGCCGGGGAGTACATCCGGATGGACCAGTTGGCCACCGAGTTGGGAATCAGCGTGACCCCGGTGCGCGAGGCGTTGTTCGAACTTCGAGCCGAGGGGCTACTTGCCCAACAACCGCACCGCGGTTTCGTCGTCCTCCCGGTTACCGGGCAGGATCTGGTGGACGTGGCCAACGTGCAGGCCTATGTCGGCGGTGAACTCGCCGCCCGAGCCGCTACCGTCATCACCGGCGACCGGCTGAGCGAACTCAACGACATCCAAGCCCGACTGGAAGACGCCTACGCCGGCGATGACGGCGAGCGGACAGTGCGACTCAACCACGAGTTTCACCGCGCCATCAATGTCGCGGCGAATGCGCCGAAGCTGGCTCAACTGATGTCTCGGATCACCCGCTACGCGCCGGAGTCGGTGTTCCCGGCCATCACCGGTTGGCCGGATCAGTCGATGCGCGACCACCGGCGGGTGCTGACCGCGCTGGCGGCGCACGACGCGGCAGGTGCCCGCACCGCGATGGCAGAACACCTCGCCGCGGGCGCGGAACCGTTGATCGAGCATCTGACCGTTCACGGCGTCATCGCATCACAAGACTGCAACGCGGGGCCTGATCAGCGGCCGGTGTCGGCGTGGACGTGAGACGGTATCAGGCTATGGGCAACGACAACCACCTGACCTACGAACAGTTTGGTCGCAAATTCTTCGAGGTAGCGGTGACCGAGGAACGCGTCGCGGCGGCGTTCGCGGCGATCGCGGGTGACGAGTTCGAGATGCCCCCGATGCGGCAGGGGCCGGGCGGAATCGCGCGAGTCAGTGCCAAAGTCAAGATCGAACAACCCCAAGTCACGCGCAACCTGGACAGCATGATCACGTTTTCCATCCACATTCCGCTGACCATCGATTTGCTCGTCGACCTGCGGGTGGACAAGCAGTGGTTCACCGTCGCCGGCGATATCGCGCTGCACGCCACCGCGCGCGCGGCCGCGCCGCTGATACTCATCATCGACGTAGCGAAACCCCGGCCCTCCGATATCACGGTGCACGTGTCATCGCGGACCATCCGCGGCGAAGTGCTACGCATCATCGCCGGTGTGGATAGCGAGATTCGCCGCTTCATCGCACGCTACGTCGCCGATGAAATAGACAGCCCGCAATCACAGCGGGCTCAGAACATTGACGTAGCCGAACGTCTCGACGCCGCCTGGACCGGCGTTTGACCCAACACCCGTCCGGGTCAAGGAACGGACGGGATCGGCGGGATCGGCGGGATCGGCGGGATCGGCGGGATCGGCGGAATGGGGGGAATCGCCGGGACACCGGGTGGAACCGGCATTTGCGGCACCGGCGGAAGTCGAGGCGTTCGCGGTCCCGCCTGCCGCGGGGCCGGGGTCTGGTCGGTGGCCGGCCCGTCATTGTTTTTCGGGGCGAACGATGAATCGGTTGAGGTTGGCGCCGTGCTGACCGCGGTGCTGGAGACGGTGGTGGCGGCGGTGGTCGTGTCGCTGATATAGCCGTAGCAGTCGTCGTCGCAGTCATCGGCGCAGCCGGCCATCAGAAAAGACGCGCCAACGGCGACGGCGGCCAGCGGTCGGACTGATTTCCCGATACCACCACCGCGCATCGACGCACCCATCCTCGGCTGGTTATAGTCCGGTTACCGCCACCGGGTCAGGTTCAGCGTGCGGCCCACCGAATTCAATTGATTGAGAATATCTTCCAGCCCGGCAAGCGGCATATCCATCCGCCACTCCGGTAGGGTTCCGCTGACCTGCAGCCAGCCGGGGCCGAAGCTGACCTCGGTGAGCCGCAACCCATGCGGCAGTTCGGGCAGCCGGACCGGATAGGCCGGAAGCCGGGCGGGTACCGGCCATCGTCGTCGGCCCAGGGCCAGTCCGCGCGGCTTGAGCCACAGCGTCGATCCATCCAGCCGAGCGCCGACCTCGAGGCTGCCCAACATGGGGCGCCGAGCCCAGCGCAGCCGGGCGATCGCGTCCGCACCGACCTCGCCGGAGAGCCGCGGCATCACCCAACCGAACAGGTCGTCGAGAATCGATGTGGGCAGCTCCACCGAGATGTCGACCGGAGCGGCTACCAAGACCGGCGGGGCGCCGGGCCGCAGATGGACGTTACGGAGCAGAACCGATGCCCGGTCGAATCGGCTGTGCGCCCAACGTAGGTCGGTAGCGGCCAACCGGACATTGTCGAGCTGGCCGACCGCCAGTGCGGGCAAGTCAAGTTGCGACTCGAACTCGGTCACCGTCAAGGTGATCTCGCCGTCGGGCAGCCGCACCGACAGGGTGCGGCCCACCACCAGACGGCGCAACGTGATGAACAAGGTTCGGTAGGCGGCCGCCGCCCCGGTCGAAACCGGCGGGATCGCGGTGGTGGTCGACCACAGCGACGCGAGCATGTCGATGGGACGGAACAGATCCCAACCCCAGCCCAGCGGGCTCGAACGTGCCATCACGGAATACATCCTCGGCTCTGCCATGGTGCGGCGGAATGCGTTGGAGTATAGCGGTGCAACAGCGATGACGAGCCGGGTGAATTCGGCCCGCGCCCGGTGGCTCGGACGGCGACCGGCCCGGGGTTGCGGCGGACGTTGCTTATAGGGTTTGTCGATATCCGAAGTACTCGTGGTCTTCGTTGTAGCCGCCGTAGCCGCTGCCGACTTCGTTGAAGTGCGTCACGAACTCAATGCCCCCGAGCCATTTGACCATTTTGAAGCCGTGTTGCAGTTCGTTGCGCAGCCGCAGCGGCGCGCCGTGGCCGTAGGTCAGCGGTTCGCCGTTCATGTCGTAGGCCAGCATGGTCAGATGGTGGTTCATCTGCCGGATGTCGTGGGCGTCGTAGTACAGGCCACCGTCGGAACCGGGCGCCATCGAGTAGAAGATAACCCACCGCGCCTCGGGCAGCGGTTTGACGATGTCGAGGATGGTCTTCATCGATACACCGCCCCATTTGGCCACGCCAGACCAGCCTTGGATGCAGAAATGCTGAGTGATCTGCTCGTGATAGGGCAGCGCCTTCAGCTCCGCCAAGGTGAAATCCACCGGGTGCTCCACCAGCCCATAGACGTGCAGCCGCCAGTCCACGAAGTCGCCGGCGAGCAGTTCCTTGTACTCGACGGTTTCCGGGTAGGTGCCGTTGTGCCAGAAGTACGGCGAGATGTGTTTTTCGGTGAACGCGCCCGGTTCGGGGTTGACGAACTCGAATGCGTGCTGCAGCGGACCGATCAATGCGTAGCCGACCCGCTGCACCACCCGGGGATGCTCATAGGTGAACGGCGTGGCCCACACCCATGCGATGGTCGTCACCACCATTGCCGCGGCGAAGACCGAGAAGCCGATCAGGCTGGTGTCGTCGCGGGAGGCGAACATGTGGTTGAGGTTGCGTACGGCGTCGGTGGCGAACACCAGCGTGACATGCGCCAGGATGAAGAAGAGGAAATACACCATCACCAGGAAGTGCAATGAGCGGGCCAGCTGGATATTCAGTCGCTTACTGATGTGGGTCAGCCGCATCGACACCGCGGGTCCCATCCCCAGTCCGGTCAGCAGTGCGGCCGGGGCGGCGATGAAGACGGTGGTGAAGTAAGCCAGCAACTGCAGGCCGTTGTAGGCTACCCAGCCGTTGTCGGTGGGCCAGTTCAGCGACAAGTACTGCAGCGCCACCGAGACAGCATCGGGAAAGACGTCCCAACTGGTTGGCACCAGGTGACGCCAATGGCCGGTGCTGAACACCAGCACATAGAACACCGCACCGTTGACCAGCCACAGCACATCGGTGCCGAGGTGCCACCACCTTGCCAGCCCGATGGCGTGCCGGATGCCGGGCAGGCCGAGTTGATCCGGCAGGCCCACGGAATCCGCCTTCGCGGTCCACAGCGGGTCGTCGGGGACCGGCTTGGCGATGCGCAGCCACTCCTTCTGGTTCGGGGTGGCGTTGCGGGTGAAGTACAACCTGGGGTGGTCGGCCAGGATCTGGATGCCGGACCTGATGATGAAAGTCATCAGAAAGAGGTTGACGAAGTGCTGCCAACCGGCCCAGGCCGGAATGCCCGGCTTGGCGCCCGGGCCGACCCGGGTGCCGGGGTAGCGGTGGATGAAGTCCTGCACCGAGGGCAGTGCCGTCAGGTATTTGGCCACCGCCACCGCGGCGACCAGTGTGGCGAATCCGATCGGGATCAGCCACAGCACGTTGAACCACTTGTCCCGCCCCACCCGCAGCCGCGGCGCGATAGCCCGCTTGTCGTCGAGACCGCCGGCCCAGGTTTCCCGGTCCACGATGTCACCGGCCTTTTTGAGCTCATCCCGGTGGCTGACCAGCGCCGTCCGACGGCCGCCGGCGGCGCCCGGCTCGTCGTGCTGCACCTCTCGCTTAGCGTCTGCCATACCGGGCGACCTCCTGCAACGCGCAAAAAGCGGATAGGACTGCGTTATATTAGCCTATTGATCGTGTCACGATACAAATTGGCGAGCGCGAGGAGTGGTCAACGCTGTCGACCGAAGGGAGCGCCGGCCGCCGTCGGCAGGGTCGAGCTAGCCGATCGGTTCCGGGCAACGCGGTCTGGGGCGCCTGATCTGCGGCGAGCGTGAAACTGCTGCGAGAAATCCGCGAAAAACTCGCAACACCTTCACATTCGGCGGTTTCCGCCGACGGCTAGATCGTTTGGTGACGACCGAAGAACTTGTGGTCTTCGCTGTAGCCGCCGTGGCCGCTGCCGATCTCTTTGTAGCTGGCGACGAACTCAATGCCCTTGAGCCACTTCACCAGTTTGAAGCCGTGCTGCAGTTCGTTGCGTAACCGCAGCGGCTTGCCGTGCATGTACGGCAGCGGTTCGTCGTTCATGTTGTAGGCCAGCATCGTCATGTGGTTCCACATCTGGTCGATGGGGTGCGCGTTGTAGTAGATGCCGCCGGTGGCGCCCAGACCCATCGAGTAGAAGATCACCCACTTGGCCTCGGGCAGCGGCTTGACGATGTCCATGATCGTCGACATCTGCACGCCGCCCCACTTGGCCACGCCGGACCAAGCCTGGATGCAGAAGTGCTGAGTGATCTGGTCGTGGTAGGGCAGCGCCTTGAGGTCCTCCAGGGAGAACTCCATCGGATTCTCCACCAGACCGTAGACCTTGAGCCGCCAGTCCTTGAAGTCGTTGGCCTCGAACTCCTTGTATTCCACCGTCTCCGGCAGCCGGCCGTTGCGCCAGTGATACGGCGAGATGTCGGCCTCGGTGAAGGTGCCCGGCTTGGGGTTGAAGTTCTCCAACAGCCGCTGGAACGGCCCGACCAATGCGTCACCGATCCGCTGGATCACCCGGGGGTGCTTGATGGTGAACGGGGTGGCGGCCACCCAGGCGACCGCAGAGACCACCATGGCGAGGGAGAACACGGCGAATCCGACCCAGCTGTTGTCGTCTCGGGCGGCGAACATGTGGTTGAGGTTGCGCCGCGCGTCGGTGGCGAACACCATCGTGACGTGCGTCAAGATGAAGAACAGGAAGTAGACCAGCACCAGGAAATGCAGGGACCGGGCCAGCTGGATGTTCAACCGCTTGCTGATTTTGCCGAGCCGTTGGGACAGCGCCGGTGACATGCCCAGCCCGGTGATCAGCGCGGCCGGCGCGGCGATGAACACGGTGGTGAAGTAGGCCAGCAGCTGTAGCCCGTTGTAGGCCACCCAGCCGTTATCGTCCGGCCAGTCCAAGGACATGTACTGGATGGCCACCGATGCCGCGTTGGGGAACACGTCCCAACTGGTCGGCACAATGTGCCGCCAGTGACCGGTGGCGAACAGCAGCACGTAGAACACCGCGCCGTTGAGCAGCCACAGCACGTCGGTACTCAGGTGCCACCAGCGGGCCAGGCCGATGGAGTGCCGGAAACCGGGCAGCCCGAATTGCGGTGGCAGCGCGACGGTGTCGGAGTTGGCCGTCCAATAGGGGTCATCCGGGACCGGGGGGCCGACTCGCAGCCACTCGTCCTTGCCGGGGGTGGAGTTGCGGCTGAAGTACAGCCGCGGGTGATCGCAGAGGATCTGAATCCCCGACCGGATGATGAAGATCATCAGGAAAAGGTTGAAGAAGTGTGTCCAGTTCGCCCACCACGGGATGCCGGGGGGGCCGGCCGTTGCTTCATCGGATCCGGGGTGGCGGGCAATGAATTCCTCGATACCCGGGATTTCGCGGAGGCCTTTGCCGATCGCGATCGCCGCGACCAGACCGGCGAAGCCGATCGGGATCAGCCACAGCAGGTTGAACCACTTGTCCCGGCCCACCCGCAGCTTGGGCGCGGTCGCCCGTCGGGTGAGGTCGAAACCGCCGCCGTACTCCTCGACATCGATGGTGTCGTGGGCGCCGTGAATCTCGGTGCGATAACCCTGTTCCAGCTCCATCTCGACGTCGACGAGCGGGGCGGGATAGTCGACGCGGTGAGTGGTCTCGTCCTCGGCGGGGCCGACCGCCGGACCGGTCGAATCGAGGTGTCCTTCAGAGCCGTGTCCATCGATAGTCGTCACACCGAGACGATACATGAAAATCCCGATTTGCGAAGCGGCAGCGCAGCGAAACCCCAGCTCTGCGGCCTGCGTACGGGTCGGCGTCAGCGGGCGAGAGCCGGCCCGGTGGCAGCGTGCAGCACCTCGGCCAAGGTGGCCGCTCGAGGGTCGGTGAACACCGCGTCGAGGAGCAGCGGTTTGCCGTCCGGCCCGGCCAGGGGAATCCGCCAGTTCGGATACTCATCGATGGTGCCGGGTTGGTTCTGGGTGCGTCGATCACCGACCGCGTCGGCCAGGGACGCACCCAGCAGACGAGACGGGGTGCGGGCCAGGTATCGGTGCAGCGCGAGCACCGTGTGTTCCGGGTCGTCGGGACCGGCGTGATCGGGCAGCAGCCCCACCCGGCGCAGCTCGGTCATCCAGGCGGCCTGCTTGGCCCGGTCGCGCTGCAATTCATCGGCGACTGGTCTGGTCAGCAGACCCAGCTCGGCCCGCAGCCGCACGTGATCGCCGGACAGGTACCCGGCGGTTGGCGGCAAGTCGTGGGTGGTGACCGAGGATAGGCAGTATTCCCGCCATCGTTCGGCCGGCAGCGGCGGCAACGGCATCCCGGATTGATTCGATGCCGGACCGGGGTGGTCCCGGTCAAGCTCGAACCACAGGATCGAGGTGCCCAGCACCCCGCGAGACCGCAGATAGTCGCGGGTCCAGGGCTCGACGGTGCCCAGATCTTCACCGACTACCAGCGCACCGGCCCGGTGGGCCTCCAGCACGACGATGCCGAGCATCGCTTCGTGGTCATAGTGCACGTAGGTGCCGTGGGTGGGCGGTGCGCCGTTCGGGATCCACCACAGCCGGTACAAGCCGATGACATGGTCGATACGCACTCCACCGGTGTGCCGCAGCGCCGCCCGGATCAAGGCCCGAAACGGCAGGTACTCACGGTCAGCGAGTCGGTCGGGCCGCCACGGCGGCTGGGACCAGTCCTGGCCCAGCTGATTGAACTCGTCCGGCGGCGCGCCGGCCGTCACACCTTGAGCCAGCACGTCTTGCAGCGCCCAGGCGTCGGCGCCTCCGGCGTGCCCACCGACGGCGAGATCTCCGACAATGCCCAGGGCCATCCCGGCCGCCATCGCCCGTGACTGCGCGGCAGCCAGTTGCTCGTCGAGCTGCCATTGCAGCCAGCGGTGGAAATCCACGGCGGTCCGGTGTGTTTCGGCGAACTCGGTCACCGCCGGAGTAGCGGGATGGCGTAGCGAGCCCGGCCATTCGCGCCAGTCGGCACCGTGCTGCTCGGCCAGCGCGCACCAGATGGCGAAATCATCCAGCGCTGCCCCCTCCCGAGCTCGATAGGCCGAGTAGGCCAGCTCGCGCCCCGCCGATCGGGGTAGCCGGTAGAGCTGCTCCAGAGCGGTTCGCTTAGCCGCCCAGACGGCATCCCGGTCGATGACGTCACGGGTGGCCGCGTGTCGTTGAACGTCAGACCGCAACTGCCACAGCTGACCGAGCTCGGGCAGTTCGGCGATCTCTGGGATGGCCTCGACCCGCAGATACAGCGGATTGAAATAGCGTCGCGACGTGGGCAGATATGGTGACGGTTCGATCGGCGCGGTCGGAGCCGCCGCATGCAGCGGGTTGACCAGCAGGTAATCGGCTCCGTGCCGGAACGCTGACCAGACCGCCAGGTCGGTGAGATCGGTGAGGTCGCCCATCCCCCAGGATCGGTGAGACCGCACGCTGTACAGCTGGACCGCCAGGCCCCAGGCCCGCCGCGCGCCCAGCCGGGCCGGCAGACCCAGCCAGTCCGGTGTGACGATCAGCGATCCGTCCGCCTCGATACCGGGTTCGTCGCCGAACCGCAGGTGTATCCGGTGATAGCCGGGCGGCAAATCCGCTGGCAGCACAAAGCTCGCCTCGCCGATCCAGCGGTCGTCCAGCAGAAACGGTCCGTTGAAGTTGTCGACCTGTCGGATGTGCCGACGCTCGGTGCCGTCCTCGAGTTCCAGCCAAACCTGTGCGGGGTCACCGTGGGTGACGTGGACCCAGAACGACGTCTCGGAGCCGGCGCGGGCAACTACGACGGCCGGCAGCGGACGGGCCCAATAGTCCCGGTCGTGGGCGTGCAGGCCCGCGATACGGTCATCTTCGGTCGCGGCAGCCACGCCGAGGGCGGCCAGCACGGACACCAGGGTTGCGGTCGGAACAGAAATGGTCTCGCCGCGCCAATCCTCATACTCGGTGGCGACGCCGAACCGGCGGGCCAGCTCGATCAGCGACGGTGCCGGTGTGGTCATGGTCGATCCTCCGTTTCACCGGCCGTTCACCGATCGTCCATGATCGCTTCAGTGTTTGCGAGCCTGCCACAGCTAGCCTGGACCGCCGTCGTCGCGCCTCGCCGCTGCTTGGCGAGCAGACGTTGCTGGACACAGATAGCATGCGCAGTGACGACCTGACGAACAGGCAGGAGCAGATGACGACCAAGAGTGCGCCGGGGGGCCGCACTGGGCCCGGTGTCGCATCCGGCGGGGTGGTGATCCACCGTGGCTGACGAGGACCGGGGGCCCGGCTACGGCCTAGGGTTGTCGACGCGCACCCAGATGACGGGTTATCAGTTCCTGGCGCGTCGCACCGCGATGGCGCTTACCCGCTGGCAGGTCCGGATGGAAGTCGAGCCGGGGCGGCGCCAAGCCCTGGCTGTAGTGGCGTCGGTATCGGCCGCCTCGGTCATCTGCCTGGGTGCGCTGTTGTGGTCGTTCTTGAGCCCGTCCGGTGCGATGAACGAATCGCCGATCATCGCTGACCGTGATTCTGGCGCGTTGTTCGTCAGGGTGGGCGACCGGCTATATCCGGCGTTGAACCTGGCGTCGGCGCGGCTGATCGCGGGGCGGCCGGACAACCCGCACAAAGTACGGTCCAGTCAGATCGCCGAGCAGCCGCACGGGCCGATCGTCGGCATACCCGGTGCGCCGTCGGAGTTTCTGGTCAACAATCCGGTGTCCTCGTCGTGGTTGATTTGCGACACCGTGACCAACGTGCAGGGCGTTGGCGCAGTGGCACCGGTGACGGTCACGGTGATAGACGGGAATCCGGAACTCTCCGGCCGCCGCCGGGTGCTGGACGGACCGGACGCGGTGGTACTGAAATACAACGACGAGTCGTGGGTGATCCGCGAAGGGCGCCGGTCACGCATCAAAGCCGAGGACCGCGCGGTGCTGTTGCCGCTGGGTCTGACGTTCGAACAGGTTGATCATGCCCGGCCGATGAGCCGGGCGCTGTTTGACGCGCTGCCGGTGGGTCCGGAATTGTCGGTGCCGTTCGTGCCGGAATTCGGGGCGCCGGCGCATTTCCCCAACGCACCGGGCCCGGTGGGAACGGTGTTCACCACGCCGCAACTGTCCGGGCCACAGCAGTCTTCGGTGGTCTTGCCGGACGGTGTGCAGACCGTGTCGCCGATCGTGGCGCGGATTCTGCTGAACGCCGGCGCCAACCCCGACGGTAAGCCGGTGGTGGTGGCACCGCCCGATCTGGCCCGGATGCCGGTGGTCACCGGGCTGGATCTGTCCGCCTATCCGAACACCCCGCTGAACGTCGTTGACGTGCGGGACAATCCGTCCACCTGTTGGTGGTGGGAGCGTGCCGGTGGTGAGAGCCGGGCGCGGGTTCGGGTGGTCTCCGGCCCGTCGATCCCGGTGCCGATAGACAAGATGAACAAAGTGGTGTCGCTGGTGAAGGTGGACAACACCGGCCGCACCGCGGACCGGATCTATTACGGTCCCGGCTTTGCCAACTTCGTCGCGGTGACGGGCAACGATCCGGACGCCGCGACAACCGAATCGCTATGGTGGTTGTCGTATTCGGGCGTGCGATTCGGGGTGCCGGACGCTCGCGAGTCCCGCGGCGCGCTGGGATTGACCGGAGAGCCGACACCCGCGCCGTGGGTGGCCCTGCGCTTGCTAGCGGCCGGGCCGACGCTCTCGCGTGAGGACGCGCTGGTGCGACACGACACGCTGCCGACCGACATGAACCCCGCAGAACTGGTGATGCCCAAGTGAAACGTGGATTTGCCCGGCCGACGCCGGAACGAGCACCGGTGGTCAAGCCGGAAAATATCGTATTGCCGACGCCGTTGAGCGTGCCGCCGCCGGAAGGCAAGCCGTGGTGGCTGGTGGTGGTCGGCGTGCTGGTGGTCGGCCTGGTCGTCGGCATGGTCGCGATGACGGTGGCCAGCGGGTCGCGGATGTTCCTCGGCGCCGGTGCGATTTTCCCGATCTTCATGATCGGTGGAATCGCGATGATGATGTTCGGCGGACGCTTCGGTGGTGGAGCCCAGCAGTTGAGTCGGCCCAAGTTGGATGCGATGCGCGCGCAATTCATGCTGATGCTGGACCGGCTGCGGGAATCGGCGGCCGAGTCGGCGGACAGCATGGACGCCAACTACCGGTGGTTCCACCCGGCGCCGGCGACGCTCGCCGCGGCGGTGGGGTCGGCCCGGATGTGGGAACGCCAGCCGGACGGCAAGGATCTCAACTTCGGGTTGGCCCGCGTCGGGGTGGGAATGACGCGGCCCGAGGTGACCTGGGGCGAGCCGCAGAACATGCCGACTGACATCGAGTTGGAACCGGT
>CAZPZQ010000063.1:0-721 GCA_964590745.1 uncultured Mycobacterium sp.
CGGTGTTGACGTCGACGACGGTCATCGCCTCGGTGCGGTCGATCACCAGGGTGCCGCCCGACGGCAGCCACACCTTGCGGTCCATCGCCTTGGTGAGTTGTTCATCGATGCGGTGTACCGCAAAGACATCTGGTCCAGGTTGTCCCTCCGGGCCGGTCGGCGGCGCGTATTTGGTCAGCCTGGGTACCAATTCCGGGGCGACCGAGTTCAGGTACTCGTTGATGGTCGTCCAAGCGTCGTCGCCGGAGACGACCAGCTCGGAGAAGTCTTCGTTGAACAAATCGCGGATCACCTTGACCAGCACGTCCGGCTCTTCGTACAGCGCCACCGCAGCGCCGGCGGCGTTCTGCCGGGTCTCTTCGGCAGTGGCTTCAATTTGACTCCAACGTCGCTGCAGCCGGGATACATCCGCACGGATGTCTTCGGCTTTCACGCCCTCGGATGCGGTGCGGATGATCACCCCGGCTTCGGCCGGCACCACCTCGCGCAGAATCTCCTTGAGTCGCTGACGTTCGGTGTCGGGCAACTTGCGGCTGATTCCGGTCGACGACGCTCCCGGCACGTACACCAGGTAACGGCCGGCCAGTGACACCTGGGTGGTCAGCCGGGCACCTTTATGCCCGACCGGGTCTTTGCTGACCTGGACCACTACGTAATCCCCGGGTTTGAGGGCCTGCTCGATCTTCCGGTTCGCGCCTCCCAAACCGGCGGCTTCCCAGTT
>CAZPZQ010000063.1:731-12752 GCA_964590745.1 uncultured Mycobacterium sp.
CGGGCCTGCCCCTCGGCGCCGAAGGAATCCCAGTCGACCTCCCCGGCGTACAGCACGGCGTTGCGGCCGCGGCCGATGTCGACGAAAGCGGCCTCCATCGACGGCAGGACGTTCTGCACAATCCCCAGATAAACGTTGCCCACCAGGGAAGTCGAGGCGGCCGATGTGACGAAATGCTCGACTACCACGCCGTCTTCGAGCACGGCGATCTGGGTGTACCGGGCGCCTTGATGCGGCGGTTCGGTGCGGGCCCGATCACGCACCACCATCACCCGCTCAACCGCCTCGCGGCGAGCCAGAAACTCGGCCTCGCTCAGGATCGGTGGGCGGCGCCGCCCGGCGTCCCGGCCATCGCGGCGGCGCTGACGTTTGGCCTCCAGCCGAGTCGACCCATTGATGCCCTGGATCTCGTCTTCGCCGGTTCCCCGGCCGCCTTTGCCGGTACGCGGCTCCCGCTCGTGCACCACGGTATTGGGCGGATCGTCGGCGGCCACGACATCGTCCTCGCTGTCTGACTTGCGCCGCCGCCGCCGGCGCCGCCGACGGTTGCCGTTCTCGTCGCCGGCCCCGGCGTCCTCGCTACCGTCGGCATCGCCGGTCGCATCGGTGTCGCCGGTTTCCTGCGTGGCCTGGCTGCTCTCGGTGTCGTTGCCCGCCTCGGCGTCACCGCTGTCGTCAACGTCGCCGTTGTCGGCCCGGTCGTCCGACCCACGACCACGGCCGCGACCTCGACGTCCCCGCCGCCGTCGGCGCCCGGTCGGCCGCTCGTCGTTCTCGTCGTCGACGTCGGCGCCACCATCGTCGACCAGCGAGTCGGCGTCGTCGCGGTCGTCAGCAAACGCAACCGGTTGCGGGGCGACGAACAGCGGCATGTACTCGGCCCGATCGGTGCTGCTTTCCAGCATCAGCCGCGACTCCGGCTCATCGGCTGACGGGTCGGCCGGGCCGGGGCGAGCCGAACCCAGCAGATCGCGCACTCGCACCGCATCGCCACGGTCCACGCTGGAGTGTGCGCTGCGGATCCGCCCATCGAGTTCGGTCAGCGCGTCGAGCACTCGCCGGCTGGTCGTCCCCAGCACCCGGGCCAGGGAATGCACCCGGAGGCGGTCCGGCAACTCGTCGTGCCGACCGGGCACTGCTGATACGTCTGAATAAGAGGCATCGTCTACCACGTAGGTCTCCTTGAGCCCCCGGGCGCGTCATGACGACGCGGCCACGCGAGGGCTACCCGCTATGCACCCGGGTCACTTTCCCCGAGCTTGTGATGGTCTCGCCCCGAGCGGCTCGGGTGGAACCCACTCGGTGCCTGGCTGAATGAGGGCCGGGCGCTCGGCGCCGCATCGCGAATCGCGGTGGTCGCACTCGCCTAAGTCTTCATTCGGGTACCGTCCACCGGTCCGGTGACCGTCACCCAACCGCCAGTATCCCATACCCGTGCGCCGAACCGGCCCAAAGGCGACAACCCGAGCCGAACCGCGACCGTTATCGGCCGGGAAACCACAGCGCGACCTCGCGCCGTGCCGATTCGGCCGAATCGGAGCCGTGCACCAGGTTGAACTGGGTTTCCAGCGCGAAATCACCGCGGATGGTGCCGGGTACGGCCTGCTGCACCGGGTCGGTACCACCGGCGACCTGCCGAAACGCGGTGATGGCCCGGGGACCCTCGACCACCGCAGCGACCACCGGTCCGGAGGTGATGAACTCCACCAGCGACCCGAAGAACGGTTTCTCGGCGTGCTCGGCGTAATGCTCGCGGGCTAGCGCCTCGGACACGACCTTCAGTTCCAGCGCGGCGATGGTCAGGCCCTTTCGTTCGATCCGGCCGATGACCTCTCCCACCAGTCCGCGACGGACACCGTCCGGCTTGATCAACACCAGGGTCTGCTCGGTCACGGCGGACAGCGTAACGAACCGCCGCTCACTGCGGTGGCGCTCCCCCGGGACCCTGTCGGCGCAACACCTCGGCACGCAGGTAGACGATCAGCAGCCACACCACAGTGAACAGCACACCGACCACGGCCACGCCCGGGTAGACGATGAAACCGGCGAGCACCACCGACTGCAACGCCAGATTCAGCCAGATCGCCCAGGGTCGACCCTGGATGCCGATCAGTAACAGCAGCGCTGCCGCCAAACCGATCAGATACACCAGCGACGGCGGGGTCAGCCCGCCGCCGATCGCGCTGACCACCGGGATCGCCAGCAGCACCACGATGGCCTCCAACATCAGGGTGGCGGCCAGCACGCCGCGAAAACTTTTCCACGGATCCGGGCGCTCGGGCTGACCGGTCACCCGGGGTTCCGGCCGAACAGCGATCGGGCGGCCCCGGCGGTGACCACCGAGCCGGTGATGACGATCCCGGTACCGGAGAGCGCGCCCGCGTCGACACCGGCGTCATCGACCAGCGCGGTCGCCGTGTCGACGGCGTCGCTGAGGGTGGCTGCCGGGACAACCCGGTCCACCCCGAACCGCTGCTGCGCCACCAGGGTGAGCGCCTCGACCCCCAACGCGCGCGGCGAACCGTTGTCGGTGACGACGACCCGGTCGAACACCGGCTCCAACGCCGCCAGAATGCCGTCGGCGTCCTTATCGCCCAGCACGCTGATCACCCCGACCAAAAACCGGAAGTCGAACTCGTCGGCCAGCGCGCGGGCCAGCGCCGCGGCGCCGGCTGGGTTGTGCGCAGCGTCGATGAAGACCGTGGGCGCGCTGCGCATCCGCTCCAGCCGCCCCGGGCTGGTCGTCGCGGCGAAACCGGCTCGCACCGCGTCGACATCGAGTTGCCGTTGCACTCCGGCTCCGAAGAACGCTTCCACCGCTGCCAGCGCCAGCACCGCGTTGTGCGCCTGGTGCTCGCCGTGCAGGGGCAGGAAGACATCCGAGTACACCCCGCCAAGGCCCTGCAGTTCCAGCAGTTGACCCCCGACTGCGAGCCGACGGCTCAGCACAGCAAACTCCGAGTTCTCCCGTGCCACCGCGGCGTCAGCTCGGATCGACTGCGCCAATAGCACTTCCATCACCTCGGGAGCTTGCTGCGCGATGACCGCGACGGTGTCGGTGTCATCGTGCGATTCGGCCTGGGCTTTGATGATGCCCGCTTTTTCCCCGGCGATCCCGGTGAGGTCGTCACCCAGATAGTCGACGTGGTCGATGCTGATCGGAGTGATAACCGCGACGGGTGCGTCGATCACGTTGGTGGCGTCCCAACGACCACCCATGCCTACCTCGACGACCGCGACGTCGACCGGGGCGTCGGCGAAAGCCGCGAACGCCATCGCGGTCAACACCTCGAACTTGCTCAGCGCCGGGCCGCCGCCGGCCTGTGCCGATTCGTCGACCATCTGCACGAACGGCTCGATCTCCCGGTAGGTCGCCACATAGCGAGCCGGGCTGATCGGTTCGCCGTCAATCGCGATGCGTTCGACGACCGCCTGCAGGTGCGGGCTGGTGGTGCGGCCGGTGCGCCGGTGCAGCGCGGTCAGCAGCGCGTCCACCATCCGGGCCACCGAGGTTTTGCCGTTGGTGCCGGCGATGTGAATCGACGGGTAGCCACGCTGCGGCGAGCCGAGCAAGTCCATCAGTGCACTGATCCGGGTCAGGCTCGGCTCGACCTTGGTTTCTCCCCACCGCTGATCCAGCAGGTGCTCGACTTGCAGCAGGGATGCGATCTCGTCGGGCGTCGGCGCGGGCAGGGCTGTCATGCCAGATCAGCGAGGCGGGCCGTGATGCGGTCGACTTCCTCGCGAGCCAGTCGAGCGCGAGCCCGAACCTTGTCGATGACCGGGGCCGGCGCCTTGGCCAAAAACTCCGGGTTGCTTAGCTTCGCCGAGGTCGCAGCCAGCTCCTTTTCCGCGGTGGCCAGATCCTTGTGCAATCGGCGCCGCTCGGCGCCGATGTCGACGCTGCCCGAGGTGTCGAGTTCGACAATGACGGTGCCCCGGCTCAGCCGCACCTCCACCGTCGCCGACGCGGCGAAATCCGGATCCGGAGTGCTGAGCCAAGCCTGCGTTGTCACGGCGGTCCGCTGGGTGGCCAAGTCGGCCTCTTCGATGCCAGCCAACCTGGCCGGCACCTTCTGCCGGTCCCGGACGCCCTGGTCGCTGCGAAACCGCCGCACCTCGGTCACCAGCTTGCGCATATCGGCGATCCGCTGCGCGGCAACCGGGTCCACGGAGACCCCGGACGGCTTCGGCCAGTCGGCAATCACCAGCGACTCCCGTCGGGTGAGGGTCCGCCACAGTGCTTCGGTGACGAACGGGATTACCGGATGCAGCAGCCGCAGCAGGGTATCGAGCACGGTGGCCAACACCGCGGTGGTGTGTCGGTGTCCGTCGGTGAGCTGGGCCTTGGCCAGTTCGACGTACCAGTCGCAGAACTCGTCCCAGGCAAAGTGGTAAAGCGCCTCGCAGGCGCGATTGAACTCGTAGCCGTCGAACGCTGCATCGACCTCGGCGCGGACCTCCTCCAGCCGGCCGAGTATCCACCGGTCGGCGTCGGTCAAGCTGACCAACTGCGGCAAAGGTGTCGCTGAGTCCATTGAGGCGCCGTTGAGCAGTGCGAACCGAGTTGCGTTGAATAGCTTGGTGATGAAATTGCGCGATGCCCGGGCGTGGTCTTCGCCGATGGACAGGTCACCGCCCGGGCTGGCGCCGCGGGCCAAGGTGAACCGCAACGCGTCCGCGCCGAACTGTTCCACCCAATCCAGCGGATCGATACCGTTGCCTCGAGACTTACTCATCTTGCGGCCGAACTCATCGCGGATCAGGCCGTGTAAGAACACATGGCTGAACGGCACCTGCGGGCCCCCATTTCCAGCAGCGTCGCCGTCGCCGGTGATGGCGGCGTCGCCGCCAACAAAGGTGCCGAACATCATCATCCGCGCCACCCAAAAGAACAGGATGTCGTAGCCGGTGACCAAAACGCTGGTGGGATAAAACTTTTCCAGTTCCGGAGTACGATCCGGCCAGCCCAGCGTGGAGAACGGCCACAGCGCCGAGGAAAACCAAGTGTCCAGCACATCAGGGTCTTGCCGCCAGCCCTCCGGGGGAGTCTCGTCCGGTCCGACGCACATTTTCTCGCCATCCGGCCCATGCCAGATCGGAATGCGGTGGCCCCACCACAGTTGCCGGGAAATGCACCAGTCGTGCATATCGTCCACCCAGCCGAACCACCGCGGCTCCAGACTCGCCGGGTGAATGACGGTGTTCCCGTTGCGAACCGCATCGCCGGCGGCTTTGGCAAGGGTGGCCACGCTGACCCACCACTGCATGGACAGCCGGGGCTCGATGATCTCGCCGCTGCGCTCGGAGTGTCCGACGCTATGCAGGTAGGGGCGCTTCTCGGCGACGATGCGGCCCTGCGCAGCCAATGCCTTCCGCACCGCGACTCGGGCATCGAAGCGGTCCATGCCGTCGAATTCCGTTCCAGTTCCGGTGATCCGCGCTTTTGCATCCAGAATTGACGGCATCGGTAACTGATGGCGCAGTCCGATCTCGAAGTCATTGGGGTCATGAGCGGGAGTGACTTTGACGGCGCCGGTGCCGAATTCGGGATCGACATGCTTGTCGGCGACGATACGAATTTGTCGGTCCACGAACGGGTGCGGCACGGTGGTGCCCACCATGTCTCGGTAGCGTCCATCATCGGGGTGCACCGCGATGGCGGTGTCGCCCAGCATGGTCTCGACTCGGGTGGTAGCGACCACGATGTGCGGTTGCGCGTCGTCCAGCGAGCCGTACCGGAACGACACCAGTTCTCCCTCGACGTCCGCATACTTGACTTCGAGGTCTGAGATCGCGGTTTCCAGCACCGGCGACCAGTTGACCAGCCGCTCCGCCTGATAGATCAACCCGGCGTCGTAGAGCCTTTTGAAAATGGTGCGCACCGCCCGGGACAGCCCCTCGTCCATGGTGAAGCGCTCTCGACTCCAGTCCACCCCGTCGCCGATCCGGCGCATCTGCTCGCCGATGGTGCCGCCGGAATCTCGCTTCCACTCCCACACCCTGGCGATGAACCGTTCTCGACCGAGATCCTCCTTGGTTGTGCCCTCGGCGGCGAGTTGGCGTTCCACCACGCTCTGGGTGGCGATGCCGGCATGATCCATCCCGGGCAGCCACAGCACTTCATAGCCTTGCATCCGTTTACGGCGGGTTAGCGCGTCCATCAGGGTGTGGTCCAGCGCGTGGCCCATGTGGAGTTCGCCGGTGATGTTCGGCGGCGGCAACACGATGGAGTAACCGGGTTTGGCGCTGGTCGGGTCGGCGGTGAAGTAGCCGGCGTCCAGCCAACTCTGGTAGATCGCCGCCTCGACGGCGGCCGGTTCCCACGTCGTTGGCAGGGATTCGGCGCTGGCGGCGTTCGGGCTGGCGGTCACTGTTCAATTCTAGGAACGACCGCCCGACGGCCGCCCGAACGGTTACTTTTTGCCGCCGAGCAGGCCGCCGAGGATGCCGCCGATCGCTTCGCCGGTTTTGCCGCCCAGCATGTTGCCCAGAATGCTGCCCATGGACTTGTTGCCCCCGGCCGCGCCGCCGAGGATGCTGCCCAACACATCGCCGAGGCCGCCGCCGGAGGTCTGCTGCTGCGCCGGTGCGTTGCGCTGACTCAACTGTTTGCCGATGTAGGCAAGCACGATCGGCGCGAGCATCGGCAGCAGCCGCTGGACCAAGTCGCTGTTTCCGGCACCCGCCCCGGATAGGGCCGTCGCGACCTGGCCGACGTCGTTGCCGCCGAAGATGTTCGCTACCGCCTTCAGCCCATCGGCCTGGTCGATCTGCCCCACGTTCACCCCGCCGTCCAGCAGTCCTCGCGCCTGGTGGGCTGCCGACTCGATGCCGGACGCGTTGTCCACATCTTGGGCGTTCTGCTGCAAGCCGCTGACCAGGACCGGAACCAGGGTTTGGATGGTGCTGCTTACTTCACCCTGGTCGGCGCCGAGCTGGTCGGCAATTTCTGCTACCGGGATCTGGGCGAAGAGATCATCGAGACCGGCCATGGATATTCACTTTCGTCGCGCGGGCGTTGGTGATGACCCTAACTCAGCCGGGTCACGCTTAACGAGACTTCCGCGGCCGGGAACCGCGCCAACAAGGCCTCGCCCATGGCTGCGGCGGGCGTCAGTACGCCGGTCAGGTCGGACAATTGGTCGCGGTCCAGTGCCAGCGCCAATCCGCTCTCGCCCAGCAGCACCGAGGTGGCCTGATAGCCGGGGTCGCCGCGCTGCTCGATGACGGCCAGATACCGCGCTCCGGTGGTCGTCGTGGTGTAGGTCTCGGTTCGGTAATGCCCCTGCTCACGTTGCGCCTTGCTGGGACCGGTGCCCGGCTTGGGCGCGATCCGCTCGATTAATCGGCGTGGCAGGAACCGGAAGAACCGTCCCCCGAGCGCCGACGTTGCATTGGCGGCCCCGCTCATCAGAGCAGACATCACCGGTGCGACGACGGACGAGCCGACACTCAGGTGCTCTGAGTATCGGAAGCGCCGTCCGTACGCCCAGTCCAGCAGCATGTTGGTGCGTCGGACGATCCGGGTATTGAGCGCGGCCATGACGAACCCGCCGGTCCAGATGTCGGCCAGCTCCGGAGCGATCGCACTGCCGCGCCGCCACGGCAGGTCGGGCTGCGGGCCGAGTTCGGGTTCGGCGCCGCGGTCACCGGAAAGCGTGTAGGGGTCGTTAAGCAGCCGACGCGTCGCCGGGTCGCTGGACATGCTGCGCAGCACTTCCATCATCGAGGCGATGGTGCCGCCGGACAGGCCACCGGAGAGACTGCGCACGACGAAATCGGTGTCGACGAGGTCACCGGTGCCATCCGCGCGCGCCGTGCGGTGCAGCGCATACACACTCAGATCCGACGGAATGGAGTCGAACCCGCACGCGTGCACGATGCGCGCGCCGGTGTCGATCGCCTGTTTGTGATGCTGGTCGATGCTGTTGCGGATGAACATCGCTTCACCGGCCAGGTCGGCGTAGTCGGTACCCGCAGCGGCGCAGGCGGCGACCAAGGGTAATCCGTAGCGGGTGTAGGGCCCGACCGTGGTGATGACGACACGGGTCCGGGCGACCATGGCATCCAGGGTCGACGGCTCCGAGGCATCGGCGGTCAGGATCGGCCAGTCTTGTGCCGCGGCGCCCAGGCCGTCGCGCAGCGCGTGCAGCCGGTCGGCCGATCGGCCGGCCAAACCGATTCGCGCGCCGACTCCGGCGGTTGCCAGGTACTGTGCGGTCAACTTGCCGACGAAACCGGTTGCGCCATAAACGACGATGTCGAGCTCCCGCGACGTTTTCGGCATAGCTGAAACGCTACCCGAGTAGTTCCGGTCGCCACCCGGGTTGCCCGAGCACATGTTCGGCAAGGAAAGCGGCGACCATCTGATACCACAGCTTGATGTGCTGCGGAGCCAGCACCTGGTGGCCTTCGGACGGGAAGTACAGGAACCGGTGCGGGCTCCCCTCGTCCGTCGCGGGCAGCCCCGATTCAGTCAGCAGTTCGTACCACAGCCGCATGCCCTGGCCGATCGGAACCCGGTAATCCTTGTCACCGTAGATGAGCAGCATCGGCGTGCGGATCGCGCCGACGAAGTGGTGCGGTGAATTTTCCGCAGCCATTTCCGGCGTCAATTCGCGACGCCAGTAGTAGGCAATATCGGTGGTGGGACCGAAGTGATCCATTGCCCACAGCCCGGCCTGGCTGACGATCGCGGCGAACCGGTCGGTATGGCCGGCCACCCAGTTGGCCAGGTAACCGCCGAACGACCAGCCCATCGCCGCAATGTGGGCGGAGTCCACTCGGGGGTGTGTGCAGACGGCATCGGTGATAGTCATCAGATCGTCGAACGGCGGGCCGCCCCAAGCTCCCCAGCCGCGCTGCACGAACTGCTGGCCGTAACCGGTGGACAGGGCCGGGTCGGGCAACAACACCGCATACCCTTGTGCAGCCATCAGCCACGGGTTCCATCCCCACGTCCAGCCGTTCCAACTGTCCATCGGCCCGCCGTGGATCCACACCAGCAGCGGCGCTTGAGCGGTGTCTTCGGGCAGCACCAGCCACGACCGCACCCGGGTACCGTCCGATGTGGTCGCCGACATATCGGTGACGGTGCCCGGGAGTTTCGGCGAGCCCACGCAGGGCAACACGGTGATCGCCCCATCCGGGTCGATGCGCACCGGATGAGGCGGGGCGGTGACCGAGCTGCGCACCGCGTACACGGCGCCATCGGGTGCCGCGACAACGTCGGTGTAGGCGAAGTCGTCGTGGGTGAGTTGGGTGACCGCCGAGGTGGCCACGTCGATGCCGAACACCGGGGCACGGCCGTTGTGGTCAGCCGTGACGACAAGCGAGGTGCTGTCGTACGACCACGTCACCGATGTCGGCCAGCGGTCCCATTGGTCGGTCAGCGTCACCGGTTGGTCGCCGAACCGCAGGTACTGCAGCGTTATTTCGGGCGGCCGGTCCGCCGTGGACAGGGCTTCGCGGGTGAACGCCACCGCTGAGCCATCCGGGGAGACGACCGGATCTTCCAGATCAGCGGCTGGATCATCGGCGATCACGTGACGCTCGCCGGTGTCGAGGTCGACGTACATCAGCACCGCACGTTCGGCAGCCTCAGCACCGGGTTGCCGCCACGTGGTCACCAGGAACCGGCCATCGGGACTGATATCGAATCTGACGTCGCGTAACGCTGCACCAGGTCGGGCGGTCAGATCGCGCGAATCACTCGCTCGGACCAAGTGTGGTTCTTCCGGACCCAGGTCTTTGTCCCAGTAGCGAACCGGGTATCCGGTACGCAGTATCGCCGTGACCCGTCGGCTGTTGCGCAGCTCTCTGAGCCGCCGGTCGTCGTCGACGCTTCGGGCCGACGGCAACAGCCGCGCGGTCACTACCGCCGTTTCGGTGCGCCGGGCGGTGCATACCGTCTCGATGCCCCCCGGCATGGCCAGCACTTGAACCGCCTCGCCGCCGCTTTCGGGCAGCCGCCACAGCGACGCGACCGGTTCGCCATCTTCACCCGAGGCGCCCGGAGCCGCGCGCGGCGAAACGAACAGTAGATCCCCGTTGCCGGTGAACGCCGGCGATGACTCGCCGTACCTGCTGCGGGTCAACCGGTGGGCGGGCCGTTGGCCGCCGGGGTCGAGCGCCCAGATCGCGGTGTTGTACTCGGTGCCGTTCTCGTTGAGCTCGGTGATCGTGGTCACCAGGCGCGCCCCGTCGGCCGACAGCGCCAAGCCGGACACCCGCCTCAGGGCAAGGTACGCATCGAGGTCGTGAAACGGTGTGGCCATTCCGGGTGGTTACCCAGAGTCGGCGTCCGAGCCGCGACCGAGGCCTGTCGAGCCTGTCGAAGCCTTGTCGAGCCCGTGTCGAGCCCGTCGAATGCAGGGCGACCCGCGGCGGTAATGGCGGCGTGGCGCCGGGTTTGGCGGCCCGGCGCCACGCTGTCCGTCCAGGGACTCGGACAATTGCCGTCAGCCGCGCCGCCCGCAAGCCGGCCACGCACTCAGGCCCTGCGTGCGTAGCACGTTTTCGGCTACCCGGATTTGCTCGCTGCGGCTGGCGTTGTGCGGAAGCCCGCTGCCGCCGTTGGCTCGCCAGGTGCTGGAGCTGAATTGCAGGCCACCGTAGTACCCATTACCGCTGTTGGTCGACCAGTTACCGCCGGACTCGCAGGCCGCGATGGCGTCCCAGTTCACGCTGTCCGCGTGCGCAGTGGCATCGGATAGCAGGATCGAGCCGGCTACCAGTGCCCCGCCGATCGCCGCCACCTTGATCGTCTTGCGGAGGTGCTTCAACATCGTTCCTTTCGCACTGCGCGCGCTCCGAAGCGGTCCGCGGCATGGGCCGGGAGTGCCTTGTTTCGGCGGGTCTTCGAGACGTGCCCTCTCGGTCAGGCACGTCAGCGGGGGCGGCATGGCCCGGCGGGCTTGACACCCGCCGCCGCGGAAACGCCGACGGCTATCCGCAGCCCGCTTGCACGCGGTTTCGTGGTTCAATTCGGTTGCCCTTCGGACGGGCGAAGGGAATGTATGAGAGTCCGTAACGTCGCGTCTAATCCCATGACAGTGCTATCTCGTTCAGATAACAGCGCTATCACAGCGTGGTGGTTAAATATCCGTGCAGGTCGACGGCAGGTTTTTGGACGGAATTGGTGCGATGCCGCGACCGGCTGACCGTGAGTCGAATCACGAGGTTTTTGTGAACTGGCACACCGTGATCGGTGGATGCTGGACGGGTCGCCGCGCCGTGTGCGCCGACAACAGAACCGTCACGTGGTCGCGAGTGAGCGGCGGGCTTCAGCGATTGTGGAATATCGCGCTGATATCGCCGAGATAACGAGCCGACGAAAGTCAGCGGCTGCTACTCGGAATTCGATACTGGGGATTTGTGCGAGTCGCCGGGCAATATCGGCGGATCGGCAGCTCCTTCGAAATGGATTGCCGCCGTTGGTCGGTCGGCGTCTGCGAGACGAGTCGTGTCGGTGAGCGGGATCAGGAGCGCCTGCCGGGAGGCGCTGAACGACCGAGGCATCGCCGCCGGCTTTGCGGCGCGGTTTTGGTGCGGGCCAGGGTGGTCGCGCCCGTACCCGCGTTACTTATCCGATAGCTTCCCTTACTACCGGTTACATCAAAATGAGGAAGTCAGTTAAAGACCCTGAATTTTTACTGGGTGACCTGATAGCATCGTCGGACAACCGTCCGCACAACTTCGGTGAGGTTATCGATGGTGACATCAATCAAGCAGGTCGTGTGTGCTGCGGCCGTCGCCGGCCTGGTTGCCGGAACGGGGTCAGCGGCTGGGGCACCGATGGCCCACGTGGGCCCGTCCGCGTTGGACTGGCTGCTTGCCGCGGAACACGTGCTACTGATAGGCACCGACGGCACCAACCTCAGCAAGATCCTGGAGTATGCCTACACCGACGACAGCGGGTTCAAGACGGCGATGGACCAGGGCATCACCGGTGCCGCAACCATGGTCAACCACACCACGATCTCCGGTCCGTCGTGGTCGACGGTCCTCACCGGTGTG
>CAZPZQ010000064.1:0-12746 GCA_964590745.1 uncultured Mycobacterium sp.
TTTTTCAGCTACGCGGTCTGCGACAACGACCCCTACGACGAAGCCTCCGTGGCCGTCGTCATCCGGAAGCCCGGTCACAAGGGAGCGGTGAGCAGTCTGCTGCCCGAGGTTGAACTGGTCAGCGCCTTACGGCGCAGAAAGTTTTACGCTCACGTGTTGGCACTGCCCGTCACCACCGAGATCGCCCGGGTCCGCGGCGTCGAGGGATATCAGTTGCCCAAGTGGCGCACTGACATCAGCCTGGACCTCGAGGACGGCGTGCAGGCCGAAATCGCCGGTCACGCAGGCCAACCCGATGTGAGCCTGCAGGCGCCGCGACCGGAGTTCACCGATGTTCCGTCGCAAACCCGGATGGGAACCAACACGATGATCCATCTGGTCGACGGGCGATGGCACCAAACCTCGGTGCAATCGAACACCTTGTCCTTCGCTCAGCGGAGCCTGCCGCGCGAGGTCACACTCACCCGGGGCGGCGGCCCGCTCAGTGACCTGCTCGACGGACTCGGTGCCGCCCGGATCCTCAGTCTCGATGTCACCGAACACGCGCAACTCGTGCTGCACTTACCGCGCCCGCTGACGATCGCCGGTTAGCTGTCGCGCCCCCGTCGCACCACGGTGTGACCCGCTTGCTGCGCGGGCGCTAATGTCGAGGTCGTGCAGCGGAGCGATGTTGCGTGGTCGAACACGACGAGCCCATATCCACAGGCTTGCTGGCACGGGGGCGGTAGCTCAGTTGGTTAGAGCCGCGGACTCATAATCCGTTGGTCGCGGGTTCAAGTCCCGCCCGCCCCACATCAAAGCTGATAGTTAGATGCCCTGTGTTGCCGATTCGTACCTTATTCGTCCTTTATGGCGCGGTTCAGCAGCGCAGCAACCTCGGTATGCAGCCGGCCGCGGGCCATGTAGCGGTCCTGTGTTATCGAGACCTTGGAGTGCCCGAGCTGGTCAGCACCGACCCGAGGTGACAAGCCCTCGTCGTCGATCAGGGTGGCCAACGTCTTGCGGAATGAGTGCGTAGTTACCTCCGGTACGCCCAGCTGATCCCGTACGTGGCGCCATTCCCTCCCGAAGTTGTTCGGGTGGCGCAGGGTGCCCGCCGTCGACGGGAAGATCACCGGCCGCTCGCCGAGGTAAGGCAGGGAGCGTCGCTGCGTCAGCGCTATCACGGCGAATGTCGGCAGTGCGATGGTGCGCTTGCCGGCCGCGGTCTTGGCCTCGTCGATCCGTTCCAAGCCCTTGCCGGCGATCCTCACCACCTTGCCGGTCACCGCCAGCGTACGGGCGCCGGCATCGAAGTCGACCCACCGCAGCCCGAGCAGTTCGGATCGGCGCAGCCCGTCGTGGTGCCGCACAGCTCGACGGCACCGCGATATGTTCCGATTTCTCGATACGTCGAGACGATGTTCATTTTCTCCCTTGCAGACTTCAATGGAACTCCCTGGGCGGTGCAGTGACAGTTGGCGCTATCACCGTCACCGCCCAGGCCACGAGCTCCCCGGACCAACACGACAAGCAAGGGAGTGGGGACTTCTACCTGGCCATCAGCGGGGACCTACACCTGGCCACCAATGGGGACTTTTACATGGCCACGGACATCTATCGTGGGAGAAGCCGTGGAACTCGCAGAATTCGTCCGCACCAAAGCAAAGCGCTTGACCTCCAAGATATCGTCAACGCGTCGGGCAGCGAGGATCACTATTCGGTATCGTTCGGCGACGTTGAGGCTGGCGAGCCTTTCATGCGGGTTGAGGGCCAAGCGTTGTGCCTACAGATGAACACTGAGGGTGGTGGCACGGCTCCGGCGCCAATTATCGCAGGCATGTTTGTCGGGCAGGCCGCGCTCCAAACTGGCGACGTCGCGCTTGAGCATGGAACTTACGACTCAGTCCCGTATTCGTCAGGTATCGCGGAGGTTGGAGACCGGCGGCTACATCTGGTCGTCGCGGAGACGCCAGAGGGACGCCGGGGAGCCATTAAGTTCGCACCGCGTAAGAATGACGCCTGAAACTCCTTGCGGAACCTGTGAGTCGAAATCCGCCTACCCGATGTGCGATGCTCTCAGACGGGGTGCCGGTCCAGATACTCCACGACTGCCCGGCGGATGATTTCAGCGACCGGGGTGCCGTCTACCTCGGCATGTGCGTCCAGGCCGCGGCGGACGTCGGCCGGGAAACGCACCGAGATGGCAGGGGTGTTGCCGGCAGGCTTAGCGCGCCCACGAGGGCGACCGTTGGGCAGTCGGACCAAGCCAGGGCCAACCGCAACCGGACCGCGGGCCGGGGTCGGCGCGTCTTCGAACTCGGCGGCCATCGCCGTGTAGTCGGCGGCGCTGCGCTTTGCTGCCATGATGGAGCCTCCTAACGTGTTTCGGGTGATCGGCGCTGCTTGAGCGCCAGGTCGGTGGGGTCGAGGTAGTCGCCCAGGCCGTAGGCCGCCACGGTGGACCTGCGCAGATACATCGCGTGAAAAGCGACGATGCCATCAGCGGTGGTCTCGGCGATCACCTCCAACGGCGGTTCATTGACGCCGCAGCGGCCGACGTACAGCAGGTTGTCGGCGTCGGGGTACAAGCGTGACATGACGGGCACCATCAGCATCGGGTAGTCGATCGCGGCGCGGATTTCATCGTCGGTGATGCCGTGTTGACGGGCACTGTCTTCGATGATGATCCGCACCAACATAAAATGTAACCTAGTTTTACGGAAAAGTCGAACCGAGTTCCAGGTGGGCGGCAAAGGATGGGGGCACCGGCGTCACCGCCGCGCCATTTGATAGCAGCTGCGATGACCCCGGATCACCGAGGATCGGCTCGTCTTTTATTCGTCGTTCATGGCCGCGCGACAACCGGAATGAGCAGTAACGGCGAGTCGGTAATGAGAAGCGTAAACACAAGCGGTACAGGCGATTATCTGTTTTGTCGGTAACCACCGCGAGCGCCGGCGCTAATCCGTTGGTCGCGGGTTCAAGTCCCGCCCGCCCCACAGAGGTATCAGGGGGTAATGACTGTCATCGGCGGCCCCCGTTGGCGTTGTCATCAGGCGGCGGCGAACAGACCGACGATTGAGCCGTAGACGATGTGGGCCACGATGGTCACTACCGGGGTGGCGATGCCGTAGTTGAGCATCAAGAACCCGGGTGGTTCGAGCATGGCGGCCTGTGGGGCGCTCGTCGTGGGTTTGCCCATCCGCGGATGCACCACCGGCAGCAGGGTGTTGACAATTGCGGTGGAAGCCACCAGGCCGTGCAACAGTCCGAGTAGCACTCCAATCCACCAGTTGGCGTCATGGATACCGGCGAAGCTGCCGCCATCGACGCGCTCATCCGCTGGTCGACGCCGCTGATGATCCGCCGGTCCGGAAGGCGATGAATTCCGTCCTGAATTCCTTCTGCTGGCACTTCCCGCGCTGTTCGCCGGTCGGATGCCTGCCGATCGGTCAGTGCTGGTAGGGATCGCTGTGGACGGTGGAATGGTCCAATTGCAAGCCACTGACTCCGGTGTCGACGTTGCCATGCCCGACGGGCGCGAGTTTGACGCCGTGCTCGACGCCGACGCCCCGCTTGTTCTCGGGCTCGCGGCGGGTTTGTTGTCCCTTGATGGCGTCGCGCCGCTCGTCGATATCGACGGTGACGAATCAGCCGTGCGAATTTTCTTCGACGCACCTCGTCGCGTACCGGACCTGTCGCCGCCGTCAACCAGGCGATCTCGACGATGACCCAGCAGTGTTACCAGCGAACGATATTTCAGCACAGCCGATTAGCTCAGGCCGCTCGCGGTTGTGGTTGAACTCTGGCCCGGTCAGACCGCGCCGCCGCAGCCACCCGGTGGCGCGGGCTGCGACCCGTCGCCGATGACGCACTGCTTGCCGAGCGACATCCAGCCCTTGGGATTTTCGACCGTGGAAACACCGCGCTGAGTGACCCGCCAGTATGAGCCGTCGGGGTACGGTGCGCCGTCGCAGTTGCCGCCGTGCATCATCGAGCCGGTGCGACCACCGAAGCAGTGGTCGCGAAACGGATCAGGGATATGCGGGTCGCAGTAGCCGTGGTTCTGGAACATCATGGCCGGACAGTAACCGTCTTGCGGGTCTGTAGGCTGCGGGTCCGGGTTCGCACCGGCGAACGCGATGCCGAACACTGCGGTGGCGGCAGCCCAGGCAACCGGTACGGCTGCTGCAGCCAAGCGGTGCTTCATAGCCGGCACCTTAACATCGCCCGGCGCCCACGTTCACCGCTTTCGGTGGGGCCTCCACGACAGCAAGCCACGGTGCGATACGACACCAGCGTGGCCCCCACTCGGCCGATCGTCGTCAGATCAAGTGGCCCGTAATAGATTTATGGTTTATGGACAACGACCAGCAAGACGCAGCCCTACTGTCGGTGCAGCAAGCCGCAGACGCGGTATGCGTTTCGGCGCCGACGATTCGCCGATGGATTGCCGATGGCGCGCTACCCGTTCAACGCAGCGACGGCGGAGCGGTGCGTATTCGCGCCGATGACGTGAAGAAGTTGCTGCGGTCCAAAATTTGGCTGACCCCGAATGCGGACCCCATCTGGGCGACCGGTTAGCGTCGCCCGCCGCCGGCGGCGGGCGAACATTACACCTTGTCTGCCCGCCCACCGTCTGGGCGGCTCAGGCTGCTGATCTTGAGGATTTCGGTGTCGCGGTAGGGTCGCCCATCACGATGGAACAGATCATGGAACCACACCTTCGGCACCGTGGCGTACGGATGATCCCAGGAGTCCCACGGAAAATAGGTTTGGGTCTTCCCGGCGACGAAACCCCAATTGTAAGCGCCGACGTTGTACCGCTTCATGATTGGCAGGACATCGTCAATCGTGTTGCCCCGGGTGCGAGCCAGGTACTCGGTGCACAGGATAGGCCGTCCCAGCGGCGAAAGCTCGACGATCCGGTTCGCGAAACCCGCCGGCTTGTCGTAGGAGTGGAACGTGATCACGTCGGAGTTGTCGAGCTGGGTGTTAACGATCGCGGTGCGACTGTACGGGTCTCCCCACGGACCGTTCCACACCCCGCTGGTGAGCGGTTGGCGCACGTCAACCGAGCGTGCCCACCGGAACACCTGGGGGAGCAAGTCGGCCACCCGGTTGAGCTTGTCGCTGGTTTCGACCCCGCTGTATTGCGGCGCCGGATTGTCCGGCTCGTTCCATAGATCCCAGCCCAAGATGCGACTGTCGTAGCGGAATTGGGTCATCACCGCGGTGACGTAGTCCTGCAGGGTGCGGATGTAGCGGGGATCGCCGAGACGCTCGGCGCCGGGGCTTTGCACCCAGCGCGAGTTGTGGATTCCAGGTCGGGGCGGCCGCTGTCGGCCAGCGCTGGGGAATGGATCCCAGCACGAGTCGAACAGGACGAGGAAGGGTTTGATGCGGTGGCGCGCCGCGATGGCGACGAACTGGGCGAGCCGGTACTGGAAGCCGTGCGGATCCTCGGTGAACAACTGGTCATGCAGAAAGACGCGCACACTGTTGAACCCGGCCGACCGAGCCCAGCCAAGCTCGGTGTCGATGCGTTTCGGGTCGAAAGTCTCGGCCTGAAACATCTCGAGCTGGTTGACCGCGTTCGAGGTGATGTAGTTGGCGCCGACCGGCCAGCCTTGCGCCCGATACCAGCGGTTGGCCCGGTCGGTTGACCATCGGTTGGGCGCGGCGGTCGCACGGGGCACCCGGGTCAGCGTAGCGCCCGCTGTCAGCACCAAGGGTAGTTTCAGCACTGTTCGACGCCGCACGAGCTGACAGTACTTCTTGTGGTGATGGCGTGGGGTACCGGGCATGGCGGTCGTATCACGTCGCCGGGCATGGCGACTCGGGTCCGCGGTCCCGAGGCCGGCTCCTCCGGCGCGCTTCACGTGGCCAATGCGGCATTTCGCAGAATGTTCCACCCCGCACACCCTGTGCGGTTACTGTTTTGGCAGGTATTGCCCACGAAGCCCCGGGAGCGCGGATGGCGGTCTATCAAACCGTAGTGGTCGGCACGGACGGGTCGGAGTCGTCACTGCGCGCCGTGGACCGGGCCGCAGAAATCGCTGCGGCGTCGAACGCGAAGTTGATCCTGGCGACCGGATACTTCCTGCCGAAAGACGATCCGCGTGCGGCCGACGCCCTCGGCGAAGAAGCCTACAAGGTACAGGGTGCTGCGCCGGTGTACTCGGCTTTGCGCGAGGCGCATGACCGGGCCAAGGCGGCCGGAGCGACCGACATCGAGGAGCGGTCCATTGAGGGCGGGGCAGTGGAGGCGCTGGTCGACCTCGCCGGAAAAGTCCGCGCCGATCTGCTGGTGGTCGGGAATGTGGGGCTCAATACTCGGGCTGCGATTATCGGGCGGGTGTTCTCCATCCCGGGAAGCATTGCCGCCAGGGCCAACACCGACATCCTCATCGTGCATACCAGCGGGTGAACGGGCGGGCTGCAGCCCGTGATCATCTTCGCCGTAGTTCCAGCACTCGGTTGCCTTGGCCGGCGACGTAAACGGTGCCGAGGTTGTTGACCGCCAGGCCCCACGGGTAGTGCAGGCCGGTGAACGGCAGCTCGGTCTGTTTGATCGCGCCGACCGCAAGCTTGAGCACTCGATTGTTCTTGCTGTCCGTGACGTACACCGCGCCGTTGTTGTCCACCGTGACGCCGCCGGGTTCCTTGAGGTCGGTGAACGGCAGGACGAATTGGGTGTTGTCGGAGGCGGTCGGCAGGCCGACGACCCGGTTATTGCCGCCGTCGGCGACGTAGACCGTTGCGCGGTCGTCCACCACCACACCGGTGGGAGCGTGCAGGCCGGTGAAGGGCAGGACGTATTGCCTCGTCGAGTTGGCGTCCAGCGCCACCACCTGGTTCTGCTCGGTATCGGTGACGTAGACGGTGCGGCTACTGTCCACGGTCACGCCGGTCGGGTAGGCCAGGCCGGTGAACGGCAGCTCGGTCTGGGTGGCCGAGCCGGCCAACAGCGCCACCACCCGCTTATTGCCGGCGTCAGTGACATAGACCGTGCCGCTGTTGTCTGCCGTCACGCCGGTCGGGAAGTTAAGCCCGGTGAACGGCAGGACCGTCGGACTGGCCGCGCCGGCCCACAATGCCAGTACCCGGTCATGCATCGTGTCGGCGACATACACCGTCCCGCTGAGATCAACCGACACCCCCTGCGGTGAGCGCAGCCCGGTGAACGGCAGCTCCATCTGGCTGAGTTCCTTCGCCTCCAGACGTTGATGATTGATCGTCAAGCCCGCCGCCGTGACGACCGCGGCGACGGTCAGTGCGGCGACGGCCGAGATGACGGTGACTTTGCGGCGCCACCACGGGCGCCGGGGTGGCGTCGGCAGCACCGTCGTCCGTGAATCAGTCTGGTGTTTTCGCCGTCGCGGCGAGGCCGGGTCCGCCGGCCGGCTGGACGCCGGCGACGGGGACCTACCGGCCGGGATATTGACGGCGCTGCGGGCCGCTCGGGCCAACTCCATCGCGTCGCTATAGCGACCATCCGGATGTTTGGCCATGCCTCTGGCGATCACGGTGTCAAAGCCGGCAAGGCTCGGGTGGATGGTTGACGGACGCGGTGGCGGAGTGACCAGATGGCTGGTGATCTGCTGCTCCATGTTGTCACCGCCGAAGGGATACCGGCCGGTGAGGCACTCGTAGAGCACACAGGTCAGCGAGTAGATATCCGAGCGCGCGTCGACCGGGCGGTCGTCGGCTCCGAGCCGTTCCGGCGCCATGTAGTAGATGGTTCCGACCACCATGTTCGCCTGGGTCAAACGCAGGTCGTCGGCAGCGCGCGCGACTCCGAAGTCGATTAAATAGGCGAAGTCGTCGTCGTCCAGCAAAATGTTGGACGGCTTGATATCCCGGTGCAGCAACCGCTCCCGGTGAGTGGCGTGTAACGCCTCGGCGATCTGTTCGATGATGTAGACCGCCCGACCCGGCGGAAGTGGTCCGCGCTGCAGCACCGAATACAGATCACGGCCCTTGATCAGCTTCATTTCCGCGAACAGGTGCCCGTCGATCTCCCCGTAGTTGTGGATGGGGATGACGTGGCCACTATCCACCTGCATGGCCGCGCGGACTTCTCGACGGAATCGCTCCTGAAACGACCTGTCCTGCGAGATCTCAGCGGACAGCATCTTGATCGCAATCGTTCGACGAATGTCGGTGTCATAAGCCCGCCACACCTCGCCCATGCCGCCGCGGGCCAATAAGTCGATCAGCCGGTACTTCCCGAACTGCGTTCCTTCCACCGAAGCCTCCGACGATAAACAGCCGGCACCATTCCCGGCCAGTCAAGAATAACGGCTGGTTCAGACCACCTCACAGGCCGCGCAACTCGCGGATCGTCTTGATCTCCAGGTGACGGTACGGCTGCCCGCCGAGTTGCAATAGGTCGTGAAACCACAGCTCGGGATCCGTGGTGTACGGGTCGTCCCAGGAATCCCACGGCAGGTAGGTCTGCGTCTTCCCGGCAACCAGACCCCAATTCAGCGCGCCCACGTTGTGCTGCTTGGCGATCGGCAGGATGCCATCGATGGTGCTGTGCAGCGTCCGCGCCAGGTATTCGGTGCACAGGATCGGCCGGCCTAGTGGCGACAGTTCGCTGATCCGGTCCTCGAATGTTGCCGGGTCGTCGTAGCAGTGGAAGGTGATCACGTCGGAGTTTTCCAACTGGATGTTCGCGATGGCGCTGCGGCGCTGCGGATCTGCCCACTCGCCGTCCCACACGCCGCTGGTCAACGGTTGGCTGGGATCGACCCGGCGTGCCCAGCGGAACACCAACGGCAGCAGGCCTGCGACCAGCTCCTCTTTGTCTTTCAGTTCCACTTCGCTGTACACCCGAGCGGGATTGTCGGGCTCATTCCACAGATCCCAACCCAAAACGCGGTCATCGTTGCGGAATTGGCTCAACACGCCTGTGACGTAGTCATACAACCCGCGGGTGCGGCGACTATCGAGGCGTTCGGCGCCGGGGCTTTGCACCCACCCGGAGTTATGGATCCCGGGCGTCGGCGCGTGCTGTCGACCCAGTTTGGGGAACGGGTCCCAACACGAATCGAATAAGACAAACAGCGGCTTGATGCGGTGGCGTGCCGCGATGGTGACAAATTGGCCCAGGCGTTTCTGAAAGCCGACACGGTCTTGGTCCCACAGCCGATCATGCAGGAACACCCGTACGGTATTTAATCCGGCTGACCGGGCCCAGCCCAGTTCGGTGTGGATACGTCGCGGATCGAAGCTGTCGGCCTGAAACATCTCGAGTTGGTTGATGGCGTTTGACGTGATGTAGTTGGCCCCGAGCAGCCAACCCTGTGCTTGGTACCAGCGATCTGCCCGATCGGGCGACCATCGGCTCGGCGCTGCGCTTGCCGGAGGCACCTCGGTAAGGGCAGCACCGGCAGCCAGCACGACGGGCAACTTCAGCACCGTTCGACGCCTCACGAAATAACCATAATTTCCCCCGGCGACATGGTCGGCCGTGTTGACCGATTCGGATGGTTCGAAACCGGCATTGCTCCCCGATGCACCCCGACACCATGCTTCCCGCGTAACGTCTGATATCTCGACCCGAATCGGATCTATCCCGGCAGCAGAAACCGAGGTGAGGCGATGCAAACCAAAACCGAGACCGGTTTCGCGCAGGAACTGGCGGACATCGTCGGCGAAGCCCAGCTGCTGACCGGCGATCAGATTGGACCCGACTATTGCCACGACGAGGCGCTGGTCGGCGCGCCGGTGATGCCGCGTTACGTGGCCCGCCCCCAAACGCCGGAACAGGTCGCCAAACTGCTGGCGGCGGCCACCAGGACCAACATCGCGGTGACCGCGCGCGGTTCGGGAACCGGTCTGTCGGCAGCAGCGCGGCCCTGCCCGGACGGACTGCTGGTCTGCCTCGAACAGATGAACAAGATCCTGGAGGTCGACGCCGACAACCAGGTCGCCGTCGTCCAGCCCGGAGTCACCCTGGCCGGTCTCGACATCGCCACCGCCGCGCACGGGCTGATGTACACGGTCTTTCCCGGCGAGCTCAGCGCCAGTGTCGGCGGCAACGTCGGCACCAACGCCGGCGGGATGCGTGCCGTCAAATACGGGGTAACCCGACACAATGTGCTGGGGCTGCAGGCCGCCTTGCCCACCGGCGAGTTGATCCGCACTGGGGGCAAGATCACCAAGCTGGCCACCGGCTACGACCTGACCCAGCTGATCATCGGCTCGGAGGGCACTTTGGCGCTGGCCACCGAGGTCACCGTTCGGCTCTACCCGCGGATGGCGCACACCGCCACGCTGTTGGCGCCGTTTCCCGACCTGCCGGCGGTGATGCGGGCGGTGCCGGCAGTGGTGCGCAGCGGGGCAGACCCCAGCATCCTGGAATACGTCGACAAGCTGACGCTGGCCGCGCTCAGCTATGCGCAGAACCTCAACCTGGGCATCCCAGACCACATCCGCGACACCGCCGAAGCGCACCTGGTGATCGGTGTGCAGAACCGCGACCACGACCGCCTCGACGATGATGTCACCATGCTCGGTGAGCTACTCGACTCGTTTGGCGCCATGGATCTCTATGTGCTGGAAGGGAACTCCGCGCACGCGTTGATCGAAGCGCGGGAGAAGGCGTTCTGGACCGCGAAGGCCGCCGGCGCTCACGATGTCATCGACACGGTGATCCCGCGCGCCCAGATGCATCAGTTCCTCACCCGGGCACAAGAACTCGCCCAGCAGGCTGGCGCCGGGGTGGTCGGGTGCGGCCACGCTGGCGACGGCAACGTGCACCTGGGTGTGTTCTGCGCCGACGACGCTGTGCGGCATCGTCTGCTGCACGACATCTTCGCCGCCGCGATGAACCTCGGTGGCGCGATCTCCGGTGAGCACGGCCTGGGCCGGATCAAGATGCAGCACTTCCTCGAACTGGAGGACCCGGTCAAAATCGCGCTGATGCGCCGGATCAAAACCGCATTCGACCCAGCCGGTGTCCTCAACCCGGGCGCGCTGCTGTAGGACGCACGCGAGGGTGCGGTTCGAGGCGTCCGCACCCGGGCGTTACGGGGCGAGCCGCACAGTCGGCGTTGACAAGAAAGGCGACTCAGTGACTAACGGGACTAACGGTGCTCAGGCATTGATCACCACCCTGGTGGATTGCGGGGTGCGGGTGTGCTTCGCCAACCCCGGCACCTCCGAGATGCACTTCGTCGCTGCACTGGACGTGGTGCCGCAGATGCACGGGGTGCTTTGTCTGTTCGAAGGCGTGGCCACCGGCGCCGCCGACGGCTACGCCCGGATCGCCGGAAAACCCGCCGCCACACTGCTGCACCTGGGGCCGGGGCTGAGCAACGGGCTGGCCAACCTGCACAACGCGCGCCGCGCACACGTACCGCTGATCAACGTGATCGGCGACCACGCTACCTACCACAAGAAATACGATGCCCCGCTGGAGTCCGACATCGAGCCGCTGACTGACTGGACGCACGGCTGGGTGCGTCGCACCACCGGCGGTGCAGACGTCGGCCGCGACACCGCCGAAGCGGTGGCCGCATCGATGGCCAGCCCGGCCTGCGTGGCCAACCTGATCCTGCCGGCCGACATCTCCTGGGACGACGGCGCCGAAGCATCCGGACCGATCGAACCGGTTCCCGCCGCCGCCCCAGATCGCCAGGCGGTCAGCGAGATCGCCGCGGTGTTGGCCGGCGGCGAACAAGCGGTGCTGTTGATCGGCGGCCCGGCCACCGGGATCAGTGGACTCGAAGCTGCCGACCGGATCGCCGCGGCCACCGGTGCCCGCGCGCTGGTGGAGACTTTTCCGGCCCGGCTGGCCCGCGGCGCCGGGGTGCCTGCGCTGGATCGGCTGGGCTACCTGGCCGAGCAGGCGGCCTATCAACTAGACGGGACCAAGCATCTGATCCTCGCCGGCACCCGGGCGCCGGTGTCGTTCTTCGCCTATCCGGGCAAGCCCAGCGACCTGGTGCCCGAGGGCGCCGTCGTGCACAACCTGGCCGGGCTTCAAACCGACGTGGTGGCCGCCCTGGAGCAACTGGCCGCGGCCGTCGCACCCGACACCGCCCCAAGGCCGGCTGCCGCCGCGGTGCCCGAGTTGCCGTCCGGAGAACTCACCGCGCAGAACTGGGTAGAGGTGATCGCCGCACTACTGCCGGAAAACGCGATCATCTCCGACGAGTCGAATACCGCCGGGCTGTTGTTGCCGGCGGCCACCGCCGGCGCAGCCCGTCATGACCTGCTCACCTTGACCGGCGGTGCGATCGGACAGGGGCTGCCGGTCGCGCTGGGTGCCGCGGTCGCCGCGCCGGACCGTCCGGTGATCGCATTGCAGGCCGACGGCAGTGCGGCGTACACGATTTCGGCACTGTGGACCATAGCGCGGGAGAACGCCAACGTGACCACGGTTCTGATCAACAACAGCGCCTACGCCATCCTGCGGATGGAACTCTCCCGGGTCGGTGCGAGCGCTGGCGGTCCCAAAGCAGAAGCCTTGCTCGACCTGTCCCGGCCGAACATGGACTTCGCCAAGATTGCCGAGGGCTTCGGTGTGCCGGCCAGCGTGGCGAGCAGTTGCGAGGAACTGGCCGAGCAGTTCCGCGCTGCACTGACCGAGCCCGGGCCGCACCTGATCGACGCGCGGATTCCGACGCTGTTCTGACCGCGGCGTAGGCCCATCCCCGCCCGCACTCGCACCCACACCCGATGGACCACGATCTGTCGGGGGGTGTGGTTAGTATCGAATGTATGTTCGATAGACAGGTGGCGGTGCT
>CAZPZQ010000065.1:0-12661 GCA_964590745.1 uncultured Mycobacterium sp.
TCTTCGGGGTCAACGAGGCCTTCGCCCCGGTGCCGATGGCCTGGCTGGCCGACATCGGCGCCGACGAGAAGAAGCTGAATCCGCAGGGCGGCGCCATCGCGCTGGGCCACCCGCTCGGGGCTTCCGGCGCCCGGATCATGACGACGATGCTGCACCACATGCGCGCCAACGGGATTCGCTACGGCTTGCAAACGATGTGCGAGGGCGGCGGCCAGGCCAACGCGACCATCATCGAGTTGCTGTGACCGATCCTGCTGCCGGGCCGGCCGCGCTGGTGGAGCGGCGCGGCTCTTCTGGTCAGGTCATGCTGATCACGATCAACCGTCCGGAAACCCGCAATGCAGTCAACGGCGCGGTCAGCAGCGTCGTCGGCGACGCCCTGCAGCAGGCCCAAGACGACAACCAGGTGCGTGCGGTGGTGATCACCGGCGCTGGTGATAAATCCTTTTGCGCCGGGGCTGATCTCAAAGCGATCTCGCGCCGGGAGAACATCTATCACCCGGATCATCCCGAGTGGGGCTTCGCTGGATACGTGCACCACTTCATCGACAAACCGACGATCGCCGCGGTGAACGGCACCGCACTGGGCGGGGGCACCGAGCTGGCGTTGGCCAGTGATCTGGTGGTCGCCGGGCAGCGCGCACAGTTCGGGTTGCCGGAGGTCAAGCGTGGGCTGATCGCCGGGGCCGGCGGTGTCTTCCGCATCGTTGACCAGTTACCCCGCAAGGTCGCTCTGGAACTGGTGTTCACCGGCGATCCGATGTCGGCCGCCGAGGCGGCCCGGTGGGGACTGGTCAACCAGGTCGTCGCGGACGACACGGTGGTCGACGCCGCACTGGGATTGGCCGAACGGATCACCGGGAACGCACCGCTGTCGGTGTGGGCCAGCAAACGGATCGCCTACGGCGTCGACGATGGGATCATTCCTGCCGAGGAGGCCGGTTGGGCTCGCACCACCCGTGAGTTCGGCACACTGATGCGATCCGAGGATGCCAGGGAGGGACCGCGGGCCTTCGCCGAGAAACGCCCACCGGTGTGGCAGGCACGCTGACCTCCGCCTCTACCATGTCGGCCATGCCCGAGCCGCTCATCGTCGCCATTCGCGGTCATACGCCGCAATTGCACCCGGAATCCTGGGTTGCCCCTAACGCCAGCATCATCGGTCGGGTCAGCCTGGCCGCTCGGGCAAGTGTCTGGTATTCGGCCACGCTTCGCGCCGAGGCCGAACCGATCGAGATCGGGTTCGGCAGCAACATCCAAGACGGGGTGACGATTCACGTGGACCGAGAGTTTCCGGTTCGGGTCGCTGCCAGGGTCAGTGTCGGGCACAACGCCGTCTTGCACGGTTGCACCGTCGAAGACGATTCGCTGATCGGTATGGGCGCAGTGATTCTCAACGGCGCGGTCATCGGCGCCGGCTCACTGGTGGCGGCCGGGGCGGTGATCCCGCAGGGCATGGTGATACCGCCCCGATCGCTGGTCTCCGGGATCCCGGGCCGGGTCCGGCGCGATCTCAGCGAGGCCGAGATCAACAACAATCGGCACAACGCGGCGGTATACCGGCGACTGATCGATGTGCACCGGACGGCTACGGGGGAACCGGAGGCCTAACCCAATCGCTGCACCGGGTTATGCCGGGACGCTACGTTGGACAGGTCGATCTCCCAGACCCGAAGGACATCGAGCATGACCCAGTCCGACCGGACTCACCCTGGCCTAGTGCGCGAATTCCTCGACATCATCACCCATGTCAGCGCGCCGTATCACGAGTCGAAAAAAGTCGTGCTGCGTCGGCGCATCGTGGTCGCCATCGTGCTGGTCGTCGGAGCCGCCCTGCTGGGATTCATGCACAGCAAGCCGCACAGCGAACCCGCGTTTTATTGGCTGGCGATCGCGCTGGCGGCAGTCTGGGGGACCGGCGCGCTGGTCTCCGGGCCGTTGCACCTGGGCATGGTGCACTTTCGCGGCCGCAACGAACGCCCGGTTTTCACCGGCACCGGGATCGGCCTGGTACTGGGTGGCACCTTCGTGCTGGGCGGACTCGCGATCCGGGGAGTTGCCCCGCTCGCCGAGCAGGTGGTCGACGCACTGGCGTTCACCAGTGAGGTCTCCTGGCGGCTTGTCGTGCTGATCGCCTTGCTCAACGCCATCACCGAAGAGATGTTCTTCCGCGCCGCACTGTATACCGCGTTCGGCCGCCGTTACCCGATCGTCGGCTCCACCGTGCTGTACGTCGCAGCGGTGCTGGCCACCGGGAACTTGATGCTGGGCCTCGCTGCACTGGTGCTGGGGACCGTCTGCGCCATCGAGCGCCGGGCCACCGGCGGCGTGCTGGCATCGGTGCTGACCCACCTGGTCTGGGGACTGATCATGGTGCTGTCCCTGCCGCCATTGTTCGGGATGTAACGCGGCTCAACCACATTGGGCTGATACGGCTCGGCCGCGGCCGGCTTTACCGGAACGGGTCCACAGATACAGTCCGATCCAACTGCCGTAGCCCACCGCCATTCCGGCGGACATGACGACTGGATCGGTCTGGGCGTGCACGGCCAGATAGAGCACGCCGCCGGCCAACAAGGCCGGGACAGCAGCGACACGGCGCCGCAGCGCTAGCGCTGCGCTGATTGTGACGACCGATCCGATCAGCAGCGCGGGGCTGATCCGGTGCAGCACGCCAACGAGCACGTCGAGCGTGCCGTGGGATTCCCCGCCGGGATGGCCCATCGCCGCCATCCCGGCGCCGGTGGCCGCACCGGCGCTGAGCGCCACCAAAACCGGTGGCAGGCAGCAGGTGAACATGCAGATCAGGGCGGCGGCGGCGCCGGTGGCTCCGCACCCGGCAGCCAATCCGCGCTGTTTAGACCCGGAATCTTCGCTGGTACGCGACACGTTCAGATCCCCGCCGATTTCCGCCGTCAGCGGCTGGCCTGGCACGACCGGTCAGTTGCTGACCGCGACCAAGTCAGCGCCACAGGTGCACCGATACGGCTGGCCCGCATCCGGGCAATGGCATTCGACTTCGACGCGGGTTCGGCATCCACATTCGTGCGTACAGGTCAACACGGTTCCGGCTGGATAGCTCGCCATTTGCTTCACCTTTCTGTCTACGTCGGCACCGGCTCGGGCCGCCGCTCGGGCTTTCAAGGAACCTATACCCCGTACGGGTATATGTCAATGTCTCCCCTTGGTGTCTATTTCGCCTTCGCTGCGGTCGGCGTGGACGGACAGATCAGGAATCGGTGAACTTCGGGGGGCGGCGTTCCTGAAACGCCCGGACTCCCTCGCGGAAGTCGTTGGCGGACAATAACGCCGACTGCCCGACGTACTCGCGGTCCAAGGCGCTGTCGAGCTGCGCCAGGGTGGTCGCGTTGATCGCTTGCTTGGTCTTGGCCAGCGCCGCCGCCGGGCCGGCCAGCAAGCCGGCGATCACTTTGTCGACCTCGGCGTCGAACTCGTCGGCCGGGTATACCGCGCTGACCAGTCCCCAGGCCAGCGCGTCAGAAGCCGGGACGCGTTCGGCGAGCAACGCCATCCGCATCGCCCGGCTCCGGCCGATGGCGGCAGCCACCAGTGCCGACGCACCCGCATCAGGCATCAGCCCGATCTTGGTGAAGGCCAGCAGGAAGAAGGCGTTCTCGGATGTCAATACCAGATCACACGCCAGTGCCAGCGACGCGCCGGCGCCGGCGGCCGGACCCTGCACCACGGCCACCACCGGGCGAGGCAGCGCCACAATCGCGCGCACCGCACGGTTGACCGGGCCGAGCACGTCGATCGGCGCCAGCTCTTCGGCGTCGTCGGGGCTGAGGCCGGCACCCGAGCTGAAGCCTCGGCCGGCGCCGCCAAGTCGCACTGCCCGCACCCGCGAATCGCCGGCGGCCCACTCCATCGCCTCGGCGATCCCGGCCACCACCGGAGTCGTCAGCGAATTCAGGCTGTCCGGGCGCTCGATGGTCACCGACAGCACTCCGTCGGCCAGCGTCACCGAGAGTCCCTGCACCGGCGGCAGTATTTCGATCCCGGAATCCATAGCGGTCTCGGAAGCAGTCATGACATCACCTTAAAGAGAACGGATGAAGGCCCGGCAGGGGCAGCCACCAAGGCGACTGCCAAGATGCACATCACACCCTGGGTGACGAGGAGGTCGGGTATGACAGGTCCACTGGCTGGCTTGCGGGTGATCGAACTGGCCGGTATCGGCCCCGGGCCGCACGCGGCGATGATTCTGGGCGACTTGGGCGCCGACGTGGTACGGGTCGACCGACCCGGCGCGGTCGGGGCCGGCACGCCGAGCGCCACCTTGCGTAACCGACGGCTGGTCACTGCCGACCTCAAATCCGATCAGGGTCGGCAGTTGGTGCTCGAGCTGGTCGCCCGGGCCGACGTGCTGATCGAGGGGTATCGCCCCGGCGTCACCGAGCGACTCGGGTTGGGGCCGCAGGACTGCGCGAAGGTGAACGAACGGCTGATCTATGCCCGAATGACCGGCTGGGGACAGACCGGTCCGCGCAGCCAGCAGGCCGGCCACGACATCAACTACATCTCGCTCAATGGCGTTTTGCATGCCATCGGACGGAAAGGGGAGCGGCCGGTGCCGCCGCTGAACCTGGTCGGCGACTTCGGCGGCGGGTCGATGTTTTTGTTGCTCGGCATCTTGGCCGCCCTGTGGGAGCGGCAGTCTTCGGGTCGCGGCCAGGTGGTCGACGCAGCGATGATCGACGGGTCGAGTGTGCTGATCCAGATGATGTGGGGAATGCGGGCCACTGGTCTGTGGTCCGACGAGCGCGGCACCAACATGCTGGACGGCGGCGCGCCCTACTACGACACCTATGAATGCGCCGACGGCCGCTACGTGGCGGTCGGCGCGATCGAACCGCAGTTCTATGCAGCGCTGCTGGCCGGGCTGGGTCTGGATGCGGCGGGGCTGCCCGGCCAGGGTGATGTGAGTCGCTGGCCGGAGTTGCGGGCTCGGCTGGCCGAGGCGTTCGCCGCCAAAGATCGCGACCACTGGACCGCGGTGTTCGACGGCACCGATGCCTGCGTGACGCCGGTACTGGCCTTCGGCGAAGTGGAAAGTGAGTCGCACGTCACCGAGCGCGGCACGTTCTATCCGGCGGAGGGCGGGCTGCAGCCGATGCCGGCGCCGCGGTTCTCCCGCACCGCGTCCAGCACCCCGTCGCCAGCGGTCCAGACCGATGCCGAGGCGGTGCTGCGCGGCTGGGTATAGTTCCGACCAGCCAGTAGGTCGATACCCATTCAGACGATGCCGGCCCCCGGAAAGGAATGACCGAGTGCAGATCAAAGACGCGGTAGCCGTCGTCACCGGGGGTGCCTCCGGTTTGGGCCTGGCCACCACCAAACGCCTGCTCGACGCCGGCGCGCAGGTGGTGGTGCTAGACCTCAAGGGCGAGGACACCGTCCGAGAGCTCGGCGATCGCGCCCGCTTTGCGCCGGCCAACGTCACCGATCCCGAGGCGGTCACCGCGGCACTGGACATCGCAGAATCGCTGGGGCCGCTGCGGATCAACATCAACTGCGCCGGCATCGGCAATGCGATCAAGACGGTGAGCAAAAACGGCGCCTTCCCGCTGGACGAATTCGTCAAGGTCATCGAGGTCAACCTGATCGGCACCTTCAATGTGCTGCGATTGGCTGCCGAGCGGATCGCCAAGACCGAACCGCTCGGTGAAGAGCGCGGCGGCATCATCCACACCGCCGCGGTTGCGGCGTTCGATGGCCAGATCGGCCAGGCCGCCTACTCGGCGTCGAAGGGCGGCGTGGTGGGCATGACCCTGCCGATCGCGCGCGACCTGGCCCGCGAGCTGATCCGGGTGGTCACCATCGCGCCGGGCCTGTTCAAGACCCCGTTGTTGGGCGGGTTACCTGAAGAGGCGCAGAAGTCGCTGGGTGCGCAGGTGCCACATCCAGCGCGGCTCGGCGATCCGGACGAGTACGGCGCACTAGCCGAGCACATCATCATCAATCCGATGCTCAACGGCGAGGTGATCCGCCTCGACGGGGCCATTCGGATGGCCCCGCGATAACGGCTGCCGATGCTCACCACGAAATTCACCGAAACATTCGGGGTGCAGCATCCGATTGTGCAGGGCGGCATGCAGTGGGTGGGCCGCGCCGAGCTGGTCGCCGCGGTGGCCAACTCCGGTGCGCTGGGATTCATCACGGCGCTGACCCAGCCGACCCCGGCTGACCTGGCCACCGAGATCAAGCGCTGCCGCGATCTAACCGACAAACCGTTCGGGGTGAACTTGACCATTCTTCCGACGATCAATCCACCGCCGTACGACGAGTACCGGCGGGTCATCGTCGAAGCGGGGATAAAAATCGTCGAAACCGCCGGCTCCAACCCGGCACCGCATTTGCCGATGTTCCACGAGAACGGGGTCAAAGTGCTGCACAAGTGCACGTCGGTGCGGCATGCCGTCAAGGCACAAAGCCTGGGCGTCGACGGCATCAGCATCGACGGGTTCGAATGCGCCGGTCACCCGGGCGAGGATGACATCCCCGGCCTGGTGCTGATCCCGGCCGCGGCGGCCAAGGTCGACATCCCGATGATTGCGTCCGGTGGCTTCGCCGACGCACGCGGCCTGGTCGCGGCGCTGGCTTTGGGCGCCGACGGCATCAACATGGGCTCGCGGTTCATGTGCACCGTCGAGTCGTGCATTCACCAGAACGTCAAGGAAGCCATCGTCGCCGGCGACGAGCGCGGTACCGAGCTGATTTTCCGTCCGCTGCGCAACACCGCCCGGGTGGCGTCCAACACCGTTTCACGTGAGGTTGTCGACATCTTGGACCGGGGCGGGCAGTTCGGCGATGTGCAAGACCTGGTGTCCGGCACGCGGGGACGGCGAGTGTTCGACGACGGCGATGTGGAGGCCGGTATCTGGTCGGTGGGTACCGCGATGGGTCTGATCGACGACATACCCACGGTCGGGGAGTTGGTGGCCCGGATTGTCGAGGACGCCGAAGAACTGATTGCCGGGCGGCTCAGCGCCATGCTGGGACCGGACCATGAAGGCAGCGAAGAGGCCGCAGACAACGCCGAGAACGCCGAGAACATCGCCTGACATCGACGGTTGCGCAGCAAGACGTGGAGAATTCGGCTACCGCGCTACGCGGTCCGAACGGACTGAACGACGCCGCATCAGCGGCGCCGACGGTCAGCTCGCCAGTGGGCGCCAGTCGTCAAGTTGCTCGGAGGTGTCCCCCTCCACCAGCACGTCGCCGTGGTAGAGGGCCTCGAAGTCGGCTTTGATGACATCGGCGCTCGAGTCGTCGATCCACATGTCTCAGAGCTTATGGGTCACCATTAAGGGATCGATGTGTCACGTTTCGGGAAATGGTGGCAATCTTACCGGCGAGTAGACTGGGCGGCTCGCGCTGATCGGTCAGCAGGCCAGTACTCGTCGCGGAGTTTTCTTTTGAAGATCTTGCCGTTGTCCTCCCGCGGCAGGCCGGTACCGAACTTGATGAATCGGGGAACCTTGAAGCCGGCGAGGTGATCATGCAGCCAGGCTTTGATGGTGTCTGGATCGGTTGTCCGACCGGGCCGGAGCTCGATGACCGCGGCAACCGCTTCGCCGTATTCGTCGTCGGCGACGCCGAACACCGCGCAATCTGCGACATCGGGGTGCAGGTGCAGTTCGGCTTCAATTTCGGCGGGGTAGATGTTGACCCCCCCGGAGATGATCATGTCGGTGCTGCGGTCGCAGATGTAGAGGAAGCCGTTGTCATCGAAGTAGCCGACGTCGCCGATGGTGATGAAGCCGTCACGTTCGATGCCACGCCGTTTCTCGTCGTGGTTGTGGTAGGTGAAGTCGCCGATGGCGCGGTTGCGGATGTAGATCTCGCCGACCCCGCCCGGCCCGAGTCGGCGGCCGTCTTCGTCGAGCACCCGGACCTCGGCGCCGCCGATCGGGCGGCCGACCGTGCCCGGGTGCGCCAGCCACTGTGTGCTGTCGCAGGCGACGACGGGGCCGGTTTCGGTGCCGCCGTAGTACTCGTTGACTATGTCACCGAGCCAGTCGATGCACGCTCGCTTGATCGCCGGCGGGCAGGGTGCGGCGGCGTGGGTGATCGACTGCAGCGATGACAGGTCGTAGCGGTTGCGCACCTTCTCGGGCAGGCGCAACAGCCGAATCATCATGGTCGGCACCAGGTGCAGCGAGTCGATCGCGTAGCGCTCGATGAACGTCAGCAGCGTTTCCGGTTCGAACTTGGACTGCAAGACGACCAGTCCGCCGGTGCGCCCGGCCAGCAAGGCGAAGACGTTGGGCGCCGAATGGTACATCGGGCCGCAGACGACGGTGCGCATACCGGGCCGCACACCGAGCCAGCCCATCTGCTCGACCAGCGCCGGGTCGGTCAGGTCCAGCGGCGCAAACCGTTCGACGCCTTTGGGGCGACCCGTGGTGCCGGACGTGTAGATCATGCTCGGCGGCGCGTCCTGGGGTTCGTGCGACCACGGCGTGGCGCGGTCGATCTCGGCGTCCCAGGACGGGAGGCCGGTGCTCGGCTCGATACCGTAGTCTGCCGCGATCTCCGGTGGGGTATCGACGACGAGCACCTGGGCCGGATCGGGCACCTGGTCGAGCAGGTCCGCGTGTGCCACGACCAGTTTGGCACCGGAGTCATCGAGGATGTAGGAGATTTCCGGGCCGCGGTAGTGCCAGTTGATCGGCACGGCGCTGGCGCCGAGTGCGGCGGCGGCGTAGGAGGCCTCGACGAACGGGAAGTCGTTGCGCAACAGAATGGCGATCCGGTCACCCCGGCCCACCCCGAACCGACTCAAGACGGTGGTGGCTCGGGCGACGCGGTCGTCCAGTTCAGCCGCAGAGCGGTAGCGGTCCCCGGATATGAATCCGGTGACGGTCCGGGGATCTTCGATGGCCTGCACGACAGACCCTTCCCGACGACGCTTATGTTGGACTAGTGAGACAGCATAGGCCGGCGCTGCTTGCCGGCTGCTGGTGACCCATGGAGGTAGCCGACCCGTGAGCAACGCAAGGACCCTGGATAACCCGGTTTTCGCCCGGATCTGGAAGTTCATGGCGAGCCATGAAACTGAGTGGCTGCGGGACCGTCGGCGAGAAAACCTGGACGGGCTTTCCGGACGGGTGCTTGAGGTCGGCGCCGGGGTCGGCACCAACTTCGCGTTCTACCCGACAACGGTGGCTCAAGTGGTGGCGGTGGAACCCGAGCCACGATTGCGGGAGGCGGCCCGCCGTGCGGCAGCGTCGGTGTCGGTGCCGATTGAAGTGGTAGCAAGTACCGTCGAGGCGCTCGACGTCGGCGAACCGTTTGACGCGGTGGTGTGCTCGCTGGTGCTGTGTTCGGTTGAGCAGCCCGAAGAGGTGCTGCGCCAACTTCGTTCGATGCTTCGGCCGGGCGGCGAGCTGCGCTATTTCGAACACGTGGCCAGCGCCGGCGCGCGAGGCGGTTTGCAGCGGTTAGTCGATGCGACGTTTTGGCCGCGGCTGTTCGGCAACTGCCACACCCATCGGGATACCGAGCAGATGATCACGGTTGCCGGGTTTCAGAACCAGACGTCCCGGCGCGGTCACCAGTTTCCGGCGTGGGCGCCGGTGCCGGTGTCGGAGTTCGCGCTCGGCCGGGCACACCGCCCGGCCTGACCGGTTTGGTCGCGCCGAGCCTGCGTCGGCGGCGGGCCCGGGTGCCAAATCTCAGCCGTGGCCCGGCTCGCGGCCGCTACCGCAGACTCGAGCAGCGCGCCTGTCGTGCCTCGCGGACCCGGCGGACGATGTCAGGTGTGCGACCGCCGGCCACCACCCGGATGATGATCCAGCCCAGCCGTTCGAGTTCCTCGCGGCGCAAAATCTCGCACCGGTAGCGCCATTCGTCGAGGCGGTGCTGCTCCCCGTCGTACTCGACAGCGGCCATCACGTCCTCCCAACCCATGTCGATGCGGTACCTCCTGCAGCTGTGCGGCCCGACGGCCGGGATTTGGGTGGTCGGTCGAGGAAAGTCGGCGCGGATGAGCACCAGCCGCAACCACGTCTCCTTCGGTGATTCCGCGCCCGGATCGACGAGGCTCAGCACGGTCTTCAGGCTTCGCAGGTTCCGTGCGTCGCGATGGTGGTCGGCCAGTTCGGCCACGGCCTCGACCTTGACGCCAGTCACCTGAGCCAGTGCATCCAAGCGTGCGACCGCAGCGCCGACTGGCGCACCCCCGCCGAAGAATTCGACCGACTACTCTCAAACCCGTCCACATTCGTTGCAGCGACCGCCTGAATCCAAGGGGACGAATCGCGATCTGTGCGCAGTTTCGGCGCCGTGGACACAGGCTCAGCCCAGCAGCGCGGGGAGTTTCTGCAACAGCCCGGGCAACGCCCGAGAGGCGGTGTCACGCAGCGTCAAGGTGGCGCTGTCGGACAGCGGGGTCGGCTCGGGGTTCACTTCGACGACGCTGATGCCGCGGGCCAGGGCCAACTCCGGCAAGCCGGCGGCCGGGTAGACGATCGCGGAGGTCCCCACCACGACCAGGACGTCGGCGGCTTCGACGGCCTGCACCGCGCTGCGCCACGGCCCATCTGGCAGTGGCTCGCCGAACCACACGATGTCGGGGCGGATCAGCCCGGCACAGACACACACCGGCGGCTCCACCTCCAGCGTCGGCTCCGTCAGCTCGGGTAGTTCACCGGTGTAGGGCAAAGCGCAAGTCGCGCAGCTGAATTCGAATAAGCTGCCGTGCAGGTGGTGAACGGTCGAGCTACCAGCCCGCTCATGCAGGTCATCGACGTTCTGGGTGATGACACTGACTTCGGCGGCATCCTCCCAGGCCGCCACCGCGCGATGGCCCTCGTTCGGTTCCACCCGGCCGGCCAGGTAGTGCCGCCACAGGTACCAGCCCCACACCCGCTCGGGGTGCTCTTCCCAACCCTGCGCGCTGGACAGTTCGTAGGGGTCGAAGCGGGCCCACAGTCCGTTTTTGTCATCGCGAAACGTGGGCACCCCGCTTTCCGCCGAGATCCCCGCACCGCTGAGCACTGCTACCCGCATATCACCACGATAGCGGCCCGGGCGATACTGGGCCGGTGGGCTTCACCGAGTCGCTGCGGGTGGACGTGAAGTCTGACGAGCCGCTGTTCGAGCAACTCAGGCGGCAGATTATCGATGGGGTGCGGTCCGGCGCGCTGCCGGCCGGCGCCCGATTGCCGACGGTTCGGGAATTAGCCGGCCGGCTGGGCTTGGCGGTCAACACGGTGGCCCGAGCGTATCGCGAGCTGGAAGCGGCCGGCATCGTTGAAACCCGGGGTCGCTTCGGCACCTTCGCGGCCCACACCGATCCGGCCGATGCGGCGATGGCGGCGGCCGCACGCGCCTACGCCGAAGCAGCCCGTGCGGTCGGACTCAGCAAGATTGAGGCGGCGCGCTATCTCGATGCCGCTTTCGGCGACTGAGAGTTGCGGTGGATCAGCCGAATTCCAGCAGCGTCAGCGACGGACGCAACCGGTCGAGCATCGGTATCCGGTAGACGGCGGACAGCAGGGTGTTGAACACCAGGCCGCGGCCGGGCGGCAACTGCATGTCGCGAACGGCTCGAACACCAGGGACCGTGTTCACCAAGTCAGCGGCGTCGGCCACCGAGAGACTGAATGGCATCGGCGGCGACTTGTAGCGCAATGAGGTCCACAGGCCGCGCCGGGTCAGCCTGGCGAACCAGGCCGGCGGTACGTCGAAGAGCATCTGCCCGCCCGGGAACCTCGCGGCGCACTCCTTGATCAAGCCGATAGCCTGCTCGGGCTGCAGATACATCAGCAGACCCTCGGCGGTCACGAACACCCCTTCGGTGGGGTCGACCCGGTCCATCCAGCTGTAGTCCAACGCGGACTGGGCGCACACGGACATCCGAGGTGACGCCGGTAGCAGCCGCGCCCGGATATCGATGATCGGCTGCAGATCAACTGTGAGCCAGTGGAATTGCGGGTTGGGTAGCAGCGCGTCCAGCCGCCAGAAGCTGGTCTGCAAGCCTTCGGCCACTGCTACCACCGTCGCCGACGGATGATGCCGCAGGTAGCGCCGGGTTTGGGTGTCAAAGGCCAGTGCCCGCAGTGCGATGTCTTGACGCGTCGGCCCGAACTTGGCGAAGTCGAAGTCGATCGAGTCGGCCAGGGCGATCGCCATCGGGTCGTCGATGATCGGGTCGGCGCGGCGAGCCTCCCGGGCTCGTGCGTTCAGCGTCAACAGCGCCGTCTCGGAAACCCCGGTGAGGACCACCTTCTCTTTAACGGCTTCCGCTTTAACGGCTTCGGTGTCTTCTGCTTGACTCATCACGGTCAACCCTACCGGTCATGGTTCGCGCACTACTTTGCCCAGTGTGCGCAGGTTGCGCGGGGCGGTGGACGGCTTGTACCGCCTGTCGCCCATGGTTCTGCCGACGCTGCTGTCCGACGCGGTGTCTTTCTGGACCTGCCAGTAGATCACGTCGTTGGCGGCTGTTGGCACAGCGCGGCGGGTGACGACATTGTCCGCCAACCCGGATGGGTACGCTTCCTTCCATGGGACGCCAGGTTTTCGACGACAAGCTGCTGGCGTTGCTCAGCGGGAATTCGCTCGGGGTGCTGGCCACTATCAAACGTGACGGGCGCCCGCAGCTATCCAACGTCCGGTATTACTTCGACGT
>CAZPZQ010000066.1:0-12647 GCA_964590745.1 uncultured Mycobacterium sp.
GGCTGCACGCCGACGGCAACAACCTGGTGATCAATGACGGCCGGGCCGCGTTTCAGAGCGTGTTCCACATCCACCTGCATGTGGTGCCGCGCCGCAGCGGCGACAAACTGTCGTTCGCCAAGGGCATGCTGCTTCGCCGCGATCCCGATCGGCACGAAACCGCGCGGATCCTCCGAAACGCACTAGCACAGTCGGATGCGGCGCAGGCAGACTGAGCCATGGCTAATCTCAGTCCGATCGAACAGGTGGGTGTCCGGTTGCTGGGCATCCACAACGCGATCTACCAAAAGACCGGCGGCCGGATCGGGCACCGGATACCGGGTTTACCGCCCAGCTTGCTTCTGCACAGCACCGGTGCCAAGACCGGCAAGCCACGCACCACCGCACTGACGTACGCCCGCGACGGCGGGACGTACCTGATCGTCGCGTCGATGGGCGGCGCGCCGCGGTCGCCGGGCTGGTATCACAATCTCAAAGCACACCCCGACGCTGAAATCAACGTCGGCCCAAAGCGGTTCGGCGTCACCGCGCATCCGGTGCTGCCCGATGACCCGGAGTATGCGCGACTGTGGCAGATCGTCAACCAACACAACGCCAACCGCTATCAGGCCTACCAGCGGCGCACGTCGCGACCGATACCGATTGTTGTTTTGACCCGGCGTTGACGACCGCCGCCGACACCGCGCCAACCCGTGCACCAAGTTGCGGGGCGTAACCTGCGATGGAGGTTAACCGACGCCGGGGCATCGCGTCATCGCCGCCCGCACCGGCCCCGGAATGCTGTCTCGTCGACCGAGGAGTCCGTGCATGAGCCTGGAAGGGAAAGTAGCCATCGTTACCGGTGGCAACAGCGGAATCGGCAAGGCGGTCGTCCTTGCGCTGGCGGGCGCCGGCGTGCGGGTTGCGATCGACTATGTTGCCAATCCCGAAGCGACCGAACAACTGGAGCAGCAGGTCGCCGCGCTGGGCGCCCAAGCCATCGGCGTTGACGCGGACGTGTCCAAGACTGCCGACCTGCAGATGCTCGTTGACAAAACGGTCGAATCCTTCGGTCGGCTCGACATTATGGTGAACAACGCCGGCATCGAGACCCGCACCTCGGTGCTGGACACCACCGAAAGCGACTACGAACGCGTGATGGCGATCAATCTCAAGAGCGCGTTCTTCGGTACCCAGATCGCCGCCAAGCAGATGATCAAGCAAGGCGACGGCGGCCGCATCATCAACATGACGTCGGTGCACGAAGACTGGCCGATGCCGGGCAACAGCCCGTACTGCCTGTCCAAGGGCGGGATGCGCATGCTCACCAGGACAGCCGGCGTGGAACTCGGCAAATACAACGTGTTGGTGGTCGGCGTCGGGCCGGGGGCGGTCGCAACCCCGATCAACGCCGCGACGATGGCTGATCCGGCTGCGATGAAGACCCTCGACGCCGCCATTCCACTCGGCCGGTTGGCTCAGCCCGAAGAGATCGCCGCGCTGGTTACCTACCTGGCCGGCGATGGTGCGTCGTATCTGACCGCCACCACCGTGTTCGCGGACGGCGGAATCATGCAGAGCAGCCCGGGCCTGTAGCAATAGCCGCCACTCGGTCACGGCAAGATAAATCGCTCCACCGCGGTCGCGAAACCTTCGTCTTGGTTGGAGGTGGTGACGTGCCGGGCAGCTCGCTGCACCTCCTCGCTGGCGTTGCCCATCGCGATGCTCAGCCCCGAGTGGGCGAACATCAGTACGTCGTTGGGCATGTCTCCGATGGTGGCGATCTCCTCGGCTGAGATCTGATACGTCTGGGCCAGGTAGCGAACCACCGCGCCTTTATTAGCGTGCGGATGGGTGATGTCGGCGTAGTACGGCTGCGACCTCGACGCCGACACGTGGTCGCCGAAGCGTTCGCGGGCGACGGTCGCCGCTTGCCGGACCGCGTCGTGATCGTCGGACACCCCGACGATTTTGGCCACGTTGTCGGAAACCGAGGCGAAGCTGTCGACCGGTGTCGGATCGAATTTGACCGTCCAAGACTCGCGGTCTACATGCGGGCCCTGCGGATCCAACACAAACCAGTCTGCGCCGCGGTAGACCCAGACAGCCATGTCGTGAGCACTGAGGAGATCGATCACTTGTGGAGTCAGATCGTCGGGGATGGTGTGCTGCTCGATCACCGACATGTCCGCGTGGACGAACAGACCTCCATTGAACGCTGCGATCGGGGTATCGAGATCGAGCGGTTCGACGAGCATCGCCATGCCGCGCGGCGGGCGCCCACTGGTGACGGCGAATCTGATCCCGGCCTGTTTCAGCTTGCTGACCGCGGCGATAGCCCGATCGGTGAGGACCTTGTCGTTCGTCACCAGGGTGCCGTCGACATCGGCGAGCAACAGTCGGATGGCGGGAGCGGCCATGATTGCCTCCGGGTTTTGTCTGATTCGATCCGAGAGTAGGCCGATACCGGATGAACCGTTCCAATCAGGCATGCGCAAGAGGCGGCGGGACGGATATCAGTGGATACTGCTCATGTCCGACCGTCGACGCCGCGGGTGCCACTTACCGATGTGATGAGACACCGATGATCAAGCATCCTTCCTTCCAGCCCGAACCGTGGTGTCTGCGCTGCACCGCACTCGACACGCGACTGCTCGCGCAAACCGAATCACTGTTTGCGTTATCGAACGGGCACATCGGCTGGCGCGGAAATCTCGATGAGGGTGAGCCGCACGGGTTGCCGGGCAGCTATCTCAACGGGGTACACGAAAGCCGGCCTTTGTCGTATGTGGAGCCCGGCTACGGTTACCCGGAGTCCGGGCAAGTGGTCACCAACGTGACGAACGGCAAGCTGATTCGATTGCTGGTCGACGACGAACCTTTCGATGTCACCTACGGCAGCCTGGACGGCCACGAGTGGTGCCTGGACTTTCGCGACGGCGTCCTGCACCGACATACCGAATGGAGATCACCGGCCGGCCGTGCGGTGCGGGTGTCCTCGACCCGGATGGTGTCTTTGGTGCAGCGTTCGATCGCGGCGATCCGCTACCAGGTCGAAGCGCTCAATAGTGCGGTGCGCGTAGTGATCCAATCCGAACTGGTCGCCAACGAGGCGTTGCCTGCGCCGCCTCCGGGCGACCCGCGGGCCGGGTTACCGGAACTCCCGCCACTGATCGGTGCGGAACACGTGGCGCGCGGCACTCTGGCCGGGCTCGTGCATTCCACCACCCACAGCGGCCTGTGCATCGCCGCGGTGATGGACCATAGCGTCGACGGACCCGCTGGCACCGCGGTGACCTCGGAAAGTTTTCCCCACCTGGGGCGGGTGACCATCACCGCCGAACTGCGGCCGGGAGATCAGCTGCGGCTGGACAAGTTCGTTGCCTACGGCTGGTCAGGCCACCGCTCGCTACCGGCTGTGCGGGATCAAGCCGACGCCGCGCTGGCCGGCGCGCAGCAGACCGGCTGGGACGGCCTGCGTAGCGAGCAGCGCGCCTTCCTCGACGACTTCTGGTCGCGCGCCGACATTGAACTCGACGGCGACCCGGAAATCCAGCATGCCGTGCGGTTTTCGTTGTTCCACATCTTGCAGGCCGGCGCGCGAGCAGAAGGCCGGGCGATCCCGGCGAAAGGCCTCACCGGGCCCGGGTACTTCGGTCACAGCTTTTGGGACATCGAAGCCTACGTGCTGCCGGTGCTGACCCAGGTCGCTCCGGACGCCGCAGCCCAGGCGCTGCGCTGGCGGCATTCCACCCTGCCGCTGGCCACCGCGCGCGCCGCTCAACTCGGCCTGGCCGGTGCCGCCTTTCCGTGGCGGACCATCCGCGGCGAAGAATGCTCCAGCTACTGGCCGGCGGGCACCGACGCGTTTCACATCAATGCCGCGATCGCCGACGCTGTCGTCCGCTACTGCGACACCACCGGTGATACCGCATTCGAGCGCAACATTGGCGTCGAACTGCTCACCGAGACCGCTCGGCTTTGGGCATCGCTCGGTCACCATGACATCGACGGTCGTTTCCGTATCGACGGGGTCACCGGCCCCGACGAATACAGCGCCGTCGCGGACAACAACGTCTACACCAATTTGATGGCACAACATAATCTGCGTGCTGCCGCAGACGTCGCCATGCGCCACCCCGACCGAGCCCGGGCACTCGCCGTGGACGAACCGGAGATCATGCAATGGCGGGCGGCCGCCGAGGTGATGTACATCCCGTACGACGAGGTACTCGACGTGCACCCGCAGGCTGACGGCTTCACCAATCACCAAGTCTGGGATTTCGCTGCCACCCCGCCCGACCAGTACCCGTTGCTGCTGCACTATCCGTATTTCGACCTGTACCGCAAACAAGTGGTCAAGCAGGCCGACCTGGTGTTGGCCATGCATCGCCGCACCGACGCGTTCACCGCCGAACAGAAAGCCCGTAACTTCGCCTACTACGAGCCGCTGACCGTCCGTGACTCTTCGCTGTCGGCGTGCACCCAGGCGGTCATCGCCGCCGAAGTCGGGCACACTGCGCTGGCCTACGACTATCTGGGCGAGGCGGCTCTGATGGACATCGAAGACCTGGAGCACAACACCCGCGACGGACTGCACATGGCTTCGCTGGCCGGCAGCTGGATCGCCCTGATCGCCGGGCTGGCGGGGATGCGCGACCAGAACGGCGCACTCACCTTCGCGCCGCGGCTGCCCGATGCGCTGACCCGGCTGGCGTTCACCATGACCATGCAGCAGCGGTGCCTGGGCATCGTGATCACCGCATCCACCGCGACGTACACCCTGCGATCCGGTGAACCGCTGCGCCTGGCCCATCACGGTGAGCCGATCACGGTGGCCACCGGCAACCCGGTGACAAAGCCGATCCCGGCCGCAGCGGTGACAACCCCGCCACCGACACAACCACCCGGACGAGCGCCAAGCCTTCGAACGCGTCGCAGCTAGTGCCGCGCAAAGCAGTGGCCGGGTTAAAACAGCTCTTTGGCCAGTAATTCCAACGTGAGTTCCCGGCCGGGGGCGGTGGCCGGATCGCTACCCCGACGCGCCGACGCCGCCGGGTTGACCATGACCTCGTCGACGTCGAACCGTTCGGCAACCGCGCGCACCTGCTCGGCCGCCTCGACCGGCGCGCCGATAACGGCACGACCGAAGCCACTTTCTACGATGTGCCGCTGGGTCGGCGTGAGTTCGCTCACCGCAGCATCTTCGGCCAGCGCGAGCGGGCCCAGCGGCTCTCCGGTGCGCAGCCGCGCCATCAGCTGCAGATTCGGCAGCATCAAAGCCGTTGCCTCGGCCCGGGTCTCGGCGACCACCGCATTCACCGTCAGAAACGTCGTCGGCTCGGCGCACAACGCACCGGGCACGAAATGGGTGCGATAAAAAGCCAGCGCCTCGTCGGTGCCTTTGCCGGAGAAGTGATGGGCGAACACATACGGCAGCCCCTTGGCGGCAGCCAGCCGCGCGGAATACATCGACGAACCCAGCAGCCACAACCGCGGTTCGCTGATCGCGGCCGGGGTGGCCCGCAGCCGATAGTCGCCCGATCGCAGCGCGATCCGCACACCGCCCGGGCTCATCAGCGCCGCCACGTCGTCGAGGTAGTCGGGGAACTTTTCGAGATCGCGGTCGTCGCGACCCCCGCGGAGCGCCCACGACGTCACCGGGTCTGAGCCGGGCGCTCGGCCGATACCCAAATCGATGCGGCCCGGCGCCGCGGCCTCCAGCAGAGCGAACTGTTCGGCTACCGCCAGCGGAGCGTGGTTGGGCAGCATCACGCCGCCGGATCCGAGCCGCAGCCGGGCAGTTTGGGCGGCCAGATAGGCCAGCAATACCGGCGGACTGGTAGCACCCACCGCCGGCATGTTGTGGTGCTCGGCTACCCAGTACCGGGTGAAGCCGAGCCGGTCGGCGGCCTGCGCCAGTCGCACGGTCGCGGCCAGCGCATCGGCGGTGGTCTGGTCGGTGCGGACCGGGACGAGGTCTAAAACAGAAAGACGCACGCTGCGATCAACGCCGACTGCCATCAGGTTAGTCCGGCCAGCGTCGCCGCCCGGCCGAATACGGCGTCGAGCATCGGCCTGGTCAGCCGTCCGGTGAAGGTGTTGTGCTGGCTCGGGTGGTAGCAGCCCAGCAGCACTACATTGCGTCTCCCGGAATGTATCGGCGCCTCCGTCGCATGGCCGAACTTGGGCAGCGGTCGCCCGACGTCGCCGCCCGCGGATCGCACCATGGTGAGCGCGGACTGCCAACCGAAACCGCCTAGCGCAAGGATCACCCGGACATAGCGGCTGGTCAGTCTCCACTCGGCGGTCAGCCATGGGGCGCAGGTATGCCGCTCGACGGTGGTCGGCACATTGTCCGGCGGTGCGCACCGCACCGGCGCGATCACCCGGGTGGCGTTGAGCGTCAACCCGTCGGCGGCATCCACGCTTTCCGGTGCACTGGCCAAGCCGGCCCGGTGCAGCGCCGCGTACAACTCGTCACCCGAGCGGTCACCGGTGAAAGCGCGGCCGGTGCGGTTACCGCCGTGCGCTGCCGGGGCGAGCGCGATCACCAGCAGCCGTGGGCGTTTCGATCCGAAGCCGGGCACCGGCCGCCCCCAGTACGGCTGGTCGGCGAACGCCTTCCGTTTGACAACTGCTACCTGTTCGCGCCAGGCGACCAGGCGCGGGCAGGCCCGGCACACGCTGATCATTGCATCCAGTTCGGCGATGGAACGGGCTTGGCCGGCGAGTTCTGCGACCCGTTCGGCATCGGTGGCCACCGGGGTCCGCGAGGTCGCCGGATCGCTCGGCCAGCCGGTCCCGGGCCGAACCGGAGACTCGAACAGTTGACCGGTACGCGGGTGCGGGAACACCAGACCATCGTGCCCGGGTGTTGGATACGCCGAAACTCGGGGTTTCGGAAAGAGCCCGGGACAAAAGTAGGATCGGCGTGGTGAGCACCAGTCAGTTAGCCGACGCACTCGCCGAACTGATCGCCGAACTTCCGGACGGCATGGTGGTCACCGACCCAGCGATCACCGAGGGCTATCGGCAAGATCGTGCGGTCGACCCGGCGGCGGGCAAGCCGCTGGCGGTGGTTCGGCCGCGCCACACCGAAGAGGTGCAGACCACCCTGCGCTGGGCGAGCCGGCATCGGGTCGCGGTGGTGCCGCGCGGCGCGGGCACCGGCCTATCCGGTGGGGCGACGGCGCTGGACGACGGGATCGTGCTGTCCACCGAGAAGATGCGGGACATCACCGTCGACCCGGCTACCCGCACCGCGGTATGTCAGCCCGGTCTGCTCAACATCGAGGTGAAACGGGCCGTCGCCGAGCGGGGGCTGTGGTATCCGCCGGACCCGTCGTCGTTCGAGATCTGCAGCATCGGCGGCAACATCGCCACCAACGCCGGCGGGCTGTGCTGCGTCAAGTACGGCGTCACCACCGATTACGTCCTCGGTATGCAGGTGGTGCTGGCCGACGGCACCGCGGTTCGGCTGGGCGGGCCGCGCCTCAAAGACGTCGCGGGGCTCTCGCTGACCAAGCTGTTCGTCGGCAGCGAAGGCACCCTGGGCGTTATCACCGAAGTGACCGTGCGGCTGCTGCCCGCCCAACACACGTCGAGCGTCGTGGTGGCCACCTTCGCCTCGGTGCAAGCCGCCGCCAAGGCCGTGCTGGGGGTGACTGCCCGGATCCGTCCGGCGATGCTGGAGTTCATGGACGCGGCGGCGATCAACGCCGTCGAGGACCACTTCCGGATGGGCCTCGATCGCGAGGCGGCCGCCATGGTGCTGGGTGGCTCCGACGAGCGGGGCCGGTCCAAGGCCGAAGACACCGAACTGATGGCGGCGGTATTCACCGAGCACGGCGCCAAAGAGGTGTTCTCCACCGACGATCCAGCCGAGGCCGAGGCGTTCATCGCCGCCCGGCGATTCTGCATTCCGGCGGTGGAAGCCACCGGTTCGCTGCTGCTGGAAGACGTCGGCGTACCGCTACCGGCACTGGCTGATCTGGTGACCGGAATCGAGCGGATCGCCGCCGCGCGCGAGCTGACCATCTCGGTGATCGCGCACGCCGGTGACGGCAACACCCACCCGCTGATCGTCTACGATCCGGCCGACGCGGCGATGAAGCGCCGCGCCGAGGTCGCGTTCGGTGAAATCATGGACCTAGCCGTCGGCCTGGGCGGCACCATCACCGGCGAACACGGGGTGGGGCGGCTGAAGCGGCCCTGGCTGGCCGGTCAGATCGGGCCCGAGGCGATGACGTTGAATCAGCGAATCAAGGCCGCGCTCGACCCGCTGGGCATCCTCAACCCCGGCGCGGCGATCTGAGCGGTCTCGATCCTGCGGTGGCGGCATCCAGCCTGCGCTGAGGGCGTGATTCCGCCATGCCGAGGTGCGCCCTGGCCGCAGTCTCAACGCCCCGCCGTAGTTGACGCGGCTATTCATATGTCGTAAGCATGAGACATGTCAAGCATCGTGTCTCATCCGAGGTTCGAACCGTGCACGGCGGAGACATGGCCCGATCCGTGGCCGATGTATGCCGCGCTGCGCGATCACGACCCGGTACACCACGTGGTGCCCGAGGATCGGCCCGATCAGGATTACTACGTGTTGTCCCGGCACGCCGATATCTGGGCCGCGGTGGCAGACCACGATACGTTCTCCTCCGCACAGGGCCTGACGATCAACTACGGCGAGCTGGAAATGATTGGTCTGCAACATAACCCGCCGATGGTGATGCAGGATCCACCGCTACACACCCGGTTCCGCAAGCTGGTGGCTCGCGCCTTCACACCGGGGCACGTGAAGAGACTGGAACCGCAGGTCCGCCAGTTCGTTGCCCGGCGCATCGCACGGCTGCGATCCGCCGGTACCGGTGACATCATCGCCGAGTTATTCAAACCGCTGCCGTCTTTGGTCGTCGCCCATTTCCTCGGTGTGCCCGACCAGGACCGGAATCAGTTCGACGGCTGGACCGACGCCATCGTCGCGGCCAACACCACCGCAGGTGGAGTAGTCACCGCCGGTGGCGCGGTGGCCGAGATGATGACCTACTTCATCGAGCTCATCCGACGACGCCGGACCGATCCAGGCGAAGACATCATTTCGCACCTGGTGACGACCGGCGTCGGAGCCGACGACGACGACACCGCCGGTGTGCTGTCGATCCTGGCGTTCGCGTTCACCATGGTCACCGGCGGCAACGACACCACCACCGGGATGTTGGGCGGATCGGTGCAGTTGCTGCATCAGAACCCCGACCAGCGTCGCTTGCTGGTGGACAACCCGGAGCGGATCCACGACGCGGTCGAGGAACTGCTGCGGATGACCTCGCCGGTGCAGGGCCTGTGCCGCACCGCCACCCGCGACGTGACGATCGGTGACGCCACCATTCCGGCCGGCCGCAAGGTACTGATGCTCTACGCCTCGGCCAACCGCGACCCACGGCGGTTCGGGCCGGACGCCGAAGAACTCGACGTGCTGCGCAAGCCACACCAGATCCTCACCTTCGGCTACGGCGCGCACCATTGCATCGGCAACCAGGCTGCCCGCATGCAGTCACAAGTGGCGCTGGAAGAACTGTTGGCCCGCTGTCCGGATTTCCGCGTCGACGAATCCGGCATCACCTGGGCTGGTGGCAGCTACGTGCGCCGGCCGCTGACGGTGCCGTTCACGGTCAGCTCGTGAGCACCGGCACCGAACCCACCCGGGACTGGCTGGCCGACCAGCGCACCGAATTGGCCGCGGAGCGAATCCTCGACGCTGCCGAGCGGCTGTTCGGCGAGCACGACCCGGGCTCGGTCGGTATGCGCCAGATCGCCCGCGCCGCGGGTTGCTCGCGAGCCACGCTGTACCGGTACTTCGAGAACCGGGAAGCCCTCTACACCGCCTACGTGCACCGCTGGGCCCACACACTGGCTCGCCAGCTGGCTGAACGCCTGGCCGGGATCGACGACCCGCGCCGGCGGCTGGTCATCGGTATCACCGAGTCCCTGGGCCTGGTGCGGAAGAACCCGGCCCTGGCGTCCTGGTTCGCCAAAACCGGACCACCGATCGGCGGGCAAGTGGCCGAGCAGTCCGAGGTGGTCACCACCCTGGTCGCGGCGTTTCTGGCCGCTCTGGGCCGGCACGACGGTGAGGCGGTGCGCCGACGCGCTCGTTGGGTGGTGCGGGTGATGACGTCGCTGTTGATCTTTCCCGGCGACGACGCCGCCGATGAACGCGCGATGCTTCAGGAGTTCGTGGTTCCGGTCGTGGTGCCGCTGACGGCCGGTTAAGCCACCCAATAGGCTTGCGCCTTAATGGATTTGCGAGGTATGCGGTAGCCGTCTCGCAACACCTTGGTCACCGCGCGGGTGGTGCGGTTGTCGCAGGCGACCCAGCCGAAATGATCGTCGGCATCGAACGCTGCCGAGCTGACCGCCTGCACCAGCGCTTCGCCGGCATTCTTGCGATCCACCCAGTTGACCCCGGCGCCGCGGGTCACCGGCAAGTCTTTATCGTCCTCGTGGCCGGCCTCCAAAAACACCCGGGCCGGCGCGTCGCCGATCGCGTCCAGCAGCGAGTTGACCGCGGCCAGCGACGACGTGTCACCGACGATGACATAACCGGCCGGCGGCGGGTCGGGGATGGCGAATTTGCTGCCCAGCACCGTCGCCTCGATGGTGTCCCCGGGCCGTGCCGCCTCCGCCCACCGCGACGCGGTTCCGTCGTGCAAGGCGAACTCGACGTCGACGGTGTCGCCGACCGGGTCCGGGTTGACCAGCGTGTAGCCGCGCTGGTGCAGCCTGTCACCGTCGGCGAACCACATCCGGATCCACATCGTCGGATGCACCGCACGTCCGGTCAGCATGCCGCCGGCGTCGAAGCTGAGCCGCAGATAATGCCGGGTGACCTCGGTTCGTCCGGTTACCGTCAGTCGATAGTCGCCGGCGCCCAACAATTTGAGTACCGCGCCCTGCCAGCCGCGCGTGGACTTTTGGTCGGTCATCCACTCTTCCCTGTGTCGAACTTAGGGCAGCATAACCTATCGAATGGGGCGAACCGGGGCTCAGGACCGGACCCGGGTGAAGCGGTGCAGCAACCAGGACGCCGGGATGGTGATCACCAGGGTCACGATGAACACGTTGAGCATCGAGCCGGTGTAGACCGGGTAGCGGACGATCTCAACCATCGCCACCTCCATGAGCACCAGGTGGACCAGGAAGATCTCGTAAGAGATCTCACCGAGCCACACCATCGGCCGACTCGCCAGCAGGCGCGCATACCAGCCTTCGTTGCCCAGTGCGAGCGGCGCCACCGCGAGCGCGGCGATGGCGGTGTAGAAGGCCACTTTGACCAGCGCCTCGGGTAGCGCTTTCGGCGACGTGGTGGGCTCGCCCGCGATCGGGGTGGACGCGATGAAATAGCAGATCAGCGCCAACGGGACCGCGACGAATCCGTAGCAGTGCACGCGCATCGCCTGCAGCACCGCCAGGACCATCCCGCCGATGAACCAGGCCAGGTAGGCCGGCAGCCACAGCCGGGCGCCGTCGGGCAGCCAGTGCGTCGCGTGCACCGCGACCAGCCAGCCCGGCGTGATCAGCAGGGCCAGCGCCGCCAGCGCGGTCAGCAGTTGCGGTGGCCGCCACCGCCGCTGGCACAGCCACACCAGCAGGCCGTAGGCCAACAACGGCAGCACCGCGTAGAACGCGACCTCGACCGCCAGGCTCCACATCTGGGTCAGTCCCTGATGGATGTGGGCGAACATGTAGTTGTCGGTGTAGATCTGGGTCAGCGTGAGGTTGCGCACCAGCCCTTCCCAGGTGTGGCCGGGGTTGGGACCGGCCGTGCGGTAGTGGTACACGAGATAGGCCAACAGCACGGTGACCAGGTAAGCCGGCATGATGCGTCGGACCCGGCGCCACGCGTAGCGGATGGTAGACGGCGCCGGACGGCCTTGGACGGTTGCCTTCACCCACGGCCGGAAGAGCAGGAACCCGGACAGCACAAAAAAGATCGGCACCCCGATCTCCATTCGGGAGAACACCAGGCCCGGGTAGCCGTGGGTGTACTTGCCGGTGGTGTAGGCAGCGTGAGTGGCGACCACCAGGATGGCGGCGACCGCGCGGATGCCGGTCAGCGAGGAAACCCGCTCCGGCCTGGCGATTGACTCCAACCCGCCCTGGGCGACTTCGGTCTCCCCGGAAAACTCCGAAACCGTCATCCGGCCCGTTTCCGGTGCGCGGCCCGGGCCGCACCACGACTGGTCTTGGCCGGCGGCCGGTCCGGCCGTAAGTTGATCAACACGCCGGAGATGCGGGTGCGCTCCAGCGCTTTGAGCGTCTGAGCCGACAGTTTGGCCGGCAACTCCACCAGCGAATGGTCGGCCCGGATGTCGATGTGACCGAAGTCGCTGCGGTGCAGGCCGCCCTCGTTGGCCAGCGCGCCGACGATCGCTCCCGGGCCCACCCGGTGCCGTTTACCGACCGCGATGCGGTAGGTGGCGAACCGTTCATCGGACCGGTCTTTGCGGCGGCCGGCACCCTTGCCGGCCGGGCGGTCGGGCCGGGCACGGGGCCGCCGTGGATCCGGTGGCGGCTCCGGTTCCATCAAGAAGTCCTCACCGTCACGGGACTGCAGGGCCAGCGCGGCGGCGATGTCGGCCATCGGCACATCATGCTCTCGGCTGTAGTCCTCG
>CAZPZQ010000067.1:0-12525 GCA_964590745.1 uncultured Mycobacterium sp.
CCGACGTCTTCGAAGCGGAGCTGGGCGATGGGTCCAAACTCGGCCTGCAACTCGAATACGTCACCGAGGACCATCCGCTGGGCACCGGCGGGGCGATCGCCAACGTCGTGCCGAAACTGCGCCATGACACGGTGTTGGTGTTCAACGGCGACGTGCTGTCCGGGGCCGACCTGGCTGAGCTGGTGACCTACCACCACGACCAGGCCGCCGACCTCACCTTGCATCTGGTCCGGGTCAGCGATCCGCGGGCGTTCGGTTGCGTGCCCACCGACAACGGCCGGGTCACCGCGTTTTTGGAGAAGGCCCAAGATCCGCCGACCGACCAGATCAACGCCGGCTGCTATGTGTTCACCCGCGAGGTCATCGACCGCATCCCAACGGACCGCGCGGTTTCAGTGGAGCGTGAAGTGTTTCCGGCGCTGCTGTCCGACGCTGTCAAGGTGTTCGGTTACGTCGATTCCAGCTACTGGCGGGACATGGGCACGCCAGAAGACTTCGTCCGCGGGTCGGCCGATCTGGTGCGCGGTATCGCACCATCACCGGCACTGGGTGGTCACCGCGGTGAGCAACTCGTGCACGACGGCGCTGCGGTCGCTCCGGGCGCGGTGCTGATCGGCGGCACAGTGGTCGGTCGGGGTGCCGAGGTCGGCGCGGGGGCGCGGCTGGACGGCGCGGTGATCTTCGATGGGGTGCGCATCGAAGCCGGCAGCGTGATCGAGCGGTCGATCGTCGGATTCGGTGCGCGGATCGGCCCGCGGGCACTGATCCGGGACGGCGTGATCGGCGACGGCGCAGACATCGGGGCGCGTTGCGAACTGCTGCGCGGGGCGCGGGTCTGGCCCGGCGTGTGCCTGCCCGACGGTGGGATTCGCTACTCGTCCGACGTTTGAGCGTGCCGCACCAGGTAGTTCAGCGCGGCATCGGTGTCTTCCGGCAAGGCGTCAATGGGCCACCAGCGCAGATCCATTGACTCGTCGCTGATGCCGATCTGAGCGCCGGCCGGTGCATATGCGGCGAACTGCAAGTCGAGATGGCGGGTCGGCACACCCAGCGAGCAGGTCACTGGGTGGACGTGCACGGCCGCGAGGCCCGGATCGATGCGCAAGTCCGCGATCCCGGATTCCTCGGTGGCTTCGCGCAGCGCAGCGGCGACGATGTCGGCATCGGCGTCTTCGCAGTGGCCACCGAGCTGCACCCAGCGGCCCAACCGCGGATGCAGGGTGAGCAGCACCCGAGTGCCGGTGTCATCGAGCACCAGCGTGGAGGCGGTGACATGGCCAGCGCGACACTCCCGGGCACAGGCGTCGGAGCGGGCGTGCAGGAACGCCAGTACGGCGTGGCGCAGCGAGTCTTGCCCGGGGTTTGGGGCCGTCCACGCGGCGAGCAATGCGATCGCCGACTCCCGAACGCTCATCGGCAGACCAGCAGATCGGCGACCGGAACCGGTTCGCGTGGCTCGGGGCAGCCTGCGGCCGGGTAGCCGATCGCGATGGCGCCCAATGGCTTCCAGTCGTCTGGCAGCTGCAGTTCGGCACGTACCAGGTCAGCGGCGAAGATGGTGGACCCGATCCAGCAACTGCCTACTCCGCGAACCGCGAGCGCGACCAGTAACGCTTGCACCGCCGCGCCGACCGCCACGGTGAACATGGTGTGCTCGGCGCGGGTGCGGGCTGCGTCAGGGTAGTAGTGCGCGCCGTCGGGAACCATCATCGGGATGACGACTTCGGGTGCGTCGTAGAGGATCTGGCCGCGAGACACCCGGCGTTCCACCACGTCGGGGGGTTTGCCGTCGGCGGCCAGGTCGGCCCGCCACTTGGCGGCCATCGCCTCCAGCAGGCGGGTGCGCACCGTCCTGGTCTGCAGCCAGACGAACCGCACCGGGCGGGTGTGGTGCGGAGCCGGTGCGGTCAGGGCCTCGGCCACCGCGGCTTCGACCAACGCTGCCGGTACCGGCTGATCGGTGAACCGGCGCACCGAGCGGCGCAGCAACTGGGCTTGGCGGCGGCCCAACTCGATGGCCTCGGCGGTGCCGAGCCAAAACAGGTCGTCGCGGCTCGCCCGGACCAGAGCCGCCGCGGTCGATCCGTCGTCGCAGGCGCCCATCCCGCGTACCACAGCTACTGGGATACCGGCCAGCTTGCCTTTGACGAGGTCGGCGGCCGCGGCAACTTCGTCGGCGACGGCGATTTCGGTGACTACCAATTCGTTGCCGTGCCGGTCGGCGGCGCCGGCATAGCCGTGCAGCACGGCCAGGCCGGCGGCGCCGATGGCGACGTCGATCTGGCCGTTGCGCCAGGCGCGGCCCATGGTGTCGGTGATCAACACGCCCACCGTGACACCCAGGCGCGCGGTGAGGCCGGCGCGCAGCGTCGCCGCGCTGCGGTCCGGGTCGACCGGTAGCAACGCCAGTTGGTCTGCGCCGACGTTGGAGCCGTCCACCCCGGCGGCCGCCTGGACCAGCCCGAGCGCGTTCTCAGTGATCAGGGTGCGGCCCTTTCGCGCCAAGACGCGTACCGCTTCGGCGTCAATAAGCGCGCGGCGCAGGTTATCTCGGGCATCGGCGTCGGTCGGGGCGGCAACGATGCGGCCTTCGCACTTGGACACCACCTTGCTGGTGACCACGATGACGTCGCCGTCGCGCAGCCACGGGGCCGCGGATGCGATCGCCGCGGCAAGGTCGTCATGCGGCCGGAATTCCGGCAGGCCGGTCACCGGCAAAATCTCGACTTTCGCAGCGCTGCCGTGCTCGGTGCCGGCCGCCGGCGTGCTCACCCGCCCACACCCGCGAGTTCCAGCCCGGCCTGCACCATCTTGGCTGTCGCCTCCGGGTCGGTCATCAGCAGCGGCGCCGACCGCACCTGTACGCCACCGACGTCGGCACGGTCGGTGTCGTGAACCAGCCAGTAATCCAGGATTCCGGTGCCGCTGCGCGCGCCGTAGTAGCGTCCCACTGCCTCCGAGGTGGAATCAACGCCGACTACGGTGAGACAGGTATCGGCCATGCCCCGCAACGGCTTCCCGCCGATGATCGGCGAGTAGCCGATGACCGGTGCCGGGGTCGACCGCAATGCCGATCGGATACCCGGGATTGCCAAGATGGCGCCGATGCTCACCACGGGGTTGGACGGCGCGAGCAGAACGACGTCGGCCTCGGTGATCGCTGCTCTGACTCCGGGCGCCGCAGTGGCTTTGTCGGCGCCGACGAAAGCGAAACCGTGCGTCGGCACCGCGGCGCGGTAGCGCACCCACCACTCCTGGAAGTGGATCGCGCGCCGGCTGTCATCGGCGGGATCGGTGATGACGACGTGGGTTTCGGAGCTGTCGTCGCTGACTGGCAACAGCCGGGCGCCCGGTTTCCAGCGGTCACACAGTGCGGCAGTCACATCGGACAGCGGGTAGCCGGCCCGCAGCGCTTGGGTGCGGACCAGGTGGGTGGCCAGATCCCGGTCGCCGAGGCCAAACCAGTCCGGCTGCACGCCGTAGCGAGCCAGCTCGGCCATGCAATGCCAGGTTTCGTCACGGTGACCCCAGCCGCGTTGCGGATCGACACCGCCGCCCAAGGTGTACATGCAGGTGTCGAGGTCCGGGCAGATGCGCACCCCGTGCAGCCAGGCGTCGTCGCCGACATTGACGACCGCGGTCAATTCATCGCCGCCCGAGGATGGCGTCTGTTCCACGCCGGTACCGGGCTGGTCGCCGGCGAAGCGACCCAGGCCGAGCAGTCGCTGTACGCCCAGCAGGAACCGCGCGCCGCCGACTCCGCCGACTAGAACGGTGACCTTCACAGCGCTTGACAGTAGCCCGCCGACAATGCAGTCCGCCGCGCGGAGTGTGCCGCTGTGTGGCCGACACAACATGGACTCGCCGGTCTCAGACGCGCCGAAGTTTGGTCACGAGATGGTAAGGAATTTTGGCCTATCGCTTGACCTGCGTTGTTCACACGTGTGTAATCACATTTGTGTCATTTCCCGGTTGGCCGGCCGGTTCCGGTGTCGCAGACCGAGATTCGATCACTTGTTCGAATTGAGATGTACCACATCACCATAGCCGGCGATGTTTCACGATCACGAAACCAGGTGAGGAGGCGGAGTATGTCCTATCAGCACCTTCGGGGTGTAGCGGGAGGCGTGCCGCACACCAGTACCGACGCCGACGAAAGCCCAGCGGCTGGGGGCATCCGGGATACATTTGACCGGCCCCGTTTGAGTTTGGTTCCGGTCGAGGCCGACCCGTTGGAGTCGTTCGACCCTAAGACGGCCACTGATGAGGACTGGCGGGACCGGGCCCTGTGCGCCCAAACCGACCCCGAGGCGTTCTTTCCGGAAAAGGGTGGATCCACCCGCGAGGCCAAGAAGATCTGCCAACGGTGCCCGGTGCGCGCCGAATGCCTCGAGTATGCGCTCGCCCACGACGAGCGGTTCGGCATCTGGGGGGGACTGTCCGAACGCGAGCGCCGCCGCCTCAAGCGCGGCATCGGCTAGCAGCTCGGATCAGATGTCCACCGTCGCGGTTGACTGTGCAACCAGGGCGTTGAGTGTGCGCTGAGGGCGGCGATCGGCGACCAACATCGCCCTCAGCGCACAGTCAAAGCGACCATGTCCCGCAGGCGACCCCGCACAAAGTGCTACTGACCCAGGCGCGGCTAGCCGACGCCGTCCGACGCGGCTACTCCTGGCTACTCCTCGTCGATCGTCGGGTCGATGACCGAGGGTTCGACGTCTAGATAGGTGGCCACTTGAGCCACCAGAACCTCGTGCAACAATTCACCCAGTTCCGTGCTGTCATGAACCCGATGTTCGATCGGTTTGCGGAACAACAAGATTCGCGCTCGGGTGGGAGTTCCGCGCACATCTACGCCGGCCGGAATCAAACGCGCCAACGGAATTGGCCCGTCCGCGACCACTTCCGGCGGCCACTGCACGTTGCCGGGGTCTCTGGCGCTGATCCGCGGGATCTCGTCAACCGCAACGTCAAGTGCCGACAGGCGGTGCTGCCAGCGCCGCTCGATCGGCTCGTAGGCCTCCAGCACGGCCATGTCGAATCGCTCGGCGCGGGTGCGCCAGCCCGGCACCGTCGGCGGAAGCAGCGGCCCGCGGGTTTCGCGGCCGCGGCGGAAGGTCCGCGAGCTGGTCACCCGCCGATGGTAACGGTTGCACATAGCCTGTCGGCGCAATGCGCGTGTCCGGCACAGTGCGGGCGTTCGTCCACGATAGCCTCACGGGCGTGAACGTTCCCCGTCGCTGTTGCCGGCCCGGGTGCCCGGATTATGCGGTAGCGACATTGACGTTCGTCTACTCGGATTCCACTGCGGTGGTCGGCCCGTTGGCCACCGCCCGGGAGCCACACTCCTGGGACCTGTGCGTGAGCCATGCGGGGCGAATCACCGCGCCCCGCGGCTGGGAGTTGGTCCGCCACGCCGGACCGTTGGTGGCGGCCTACCCCGAAGACGATGATCTGGTTGCGCTGGCCAACGCGGTCCGCGAGGGCGGCGCCGCGGACCCGCCCCCGGTGAACGGGTGGTACCCGCAATTGGGGCCGCTGGGGGCAGCCGATCCGCCCGGTTATGCCGCACCAGCCAGGCCGCAGCCGAACGGCAACGGGCGTAGGCGCGGGCACCTGCGGGTGTTGCCCGACCCGTCCGACTGACCCGGCGCACCGGGCTAGGCTGGCTGCCAAGAGTCCCCTTCGTCAGGAGCGCTGCCATGTCCCGGTCCGCGGCGGCTGTCCAGCGTGTGATCAAGGCATATGACATCCGTGGCCTGGTCGGTGCCGAGCTGGACGAGTCGCTGGTCGGCGCGCTGGGCGCGGCTTTCGCCCGGCTGATGCGCGAAGAGGGTGCCGGTCAGGTGGTGATCGGCTGGGATATGCGGGACAGTTCGCCCGCGCTGGCAGCCGCATTCGCCGACGGTGTGACGCATCAAGGCCTGGACGTGGTGCGAATCGGCCTGGCGTCCACCGATCAGCTCTATTTCGCCTCCGGGTTGCTGGATTGCCCGGGCGCGATGTTCACCGCCAGCCACAACCCGGCCGCATACAACGGCATCAAGCTGTGCCGCTCGAGGGCTAAACCGGTCAGTGCGGACACCGGCCTGGGCCGGATCCGCGATGACGTCATCGCCGGCATCGGTGGCCGGGCCAGCAAGGGCGGAGCCGTCCAAGACCGCGACGTCCTGGACGACTACGCGGCGTTTCTGCGTTCGCTGGTCGATGTCTCCGGTCTGCGTCCGCTGCGGGTAGCCGTCGACGCCGGCAACGGGATGGCCGGGCACACCGCCCCCGCGGTGTTCGGGCCGATCGATGCGGTTACCGTGCTGCCGCTGTATTTCGAACTCGACGGGACCTTCCCCAACCATGAGGCCAACCCGCTGGAACCGGCCAACCTGGTGGATCTGCAGGCCTACGTCGCCGATTGCGGCGCCGATATCGGCTTGGCGTTCGACGGCGACGCCGACCGGTGCTTCGTCGTCGACGAAAGCGGCCAGCCGGTGTCACCCTCGGCAGTGACCGCGCTGGTCGCCGGTGGCGAACTGAAGCGGGAAAACGGTGCCACGGTGATCCACAACTTGATAACCTCGCGCGCTGTGCCGGAGTTGGTGGTCGAACGTGGTGGTACACCGCTACGTTCCCGGGTCGGGCACTCCTACATCAAGGCACTGATGGCCGATACCGGTGCGATCTTCGGCGGGGAGCACTCGGCGCACTACTACTTCCGGGATTTCTGGGGCGCCGATTCGGGCATGTTGGCCGCGCTGCACGTGCTGGCGGCGCTGGGCGGGCAGCCGCGGCCACTGTCCGAGTTGGTCGCCGAGTACCAGCGGTATCAATCGTCCGGCGAGATCAACTACGCGTTGACGGACACCGTCGATGCGTCGGCCTGCGTGACGGCGGTCCTCGACTCGTTCCGGGCCCGTGTCCGCTCGGTCGACCTGCTGGACGGGGTGACCGCAGACCTCGGCGACGGCAGCTGGTTCAACCTGCGCAGCTCGAACACCGAGCCGCTGCTGCGGCTGAACGTCGAGGCGCGCTGCGCCGACGAAGTCGCCGCGCTGGTCGCCCAGATCGGCTCGGCTATCGCAGCAGTCGCTGAAACCGCCGCGCGGGACGATGCGGCAGAGACAGTGCAGTCGTGAGTTCTGCCGGATCCACCGTCGACCTCGACGACACCGAGGCGCTGCTGGCCGCCGATCACGGCGGGGTGCTGCGAGCCGCATCGATGGCCGGCGCCCAAGTCCGGGCCACCGCCGCCGCGGTTGGCGAGGGCGCACTGGATGCGATCCGCAGTGACGATCGGGACGCCCCGCCGCGCACCCTGGTCTGGGTGCCTGGCCGCGGCACCGCGGCGACGGCCGGCACCTTGCTGGCCGCCGCGCTCGGCGGTTCGTCGGCCGAACCGGTGGTGTTGGCTGCCGACCCGCCGCCCTGGATCGGACCGCTTGACGTGTTGGTCATCGCCGGCGACGATCCCGGCGACCCGGTGCTGGCCAGCGCGGCAGCGATCGGAGTGCGTCGGGGTGCCCGGGTCGTGGTGGCCGCACCCTACGAAGGTCCGTTGCGGGACAGCACAGCCGGCCGCGTTGCGGTGCTGGAACCACGGCTGCAAATCCCGGACGAGTTCGGTCTGTCGCGTTACCTGGCGGTCGCACTGGCCGTGCTGTCGGCCATCGACCCGGGCGTGCGGCCCGACCTGGCTGGACTGGCTGACGAACTGGATGCCGAGACGCTGCGCAACAGCGCCGCGCGCGAGATATTCACCAACCCGGCCAAGGCGCTGGCCGACCGAATCGCCGGCCGTCCGGTTGCCCTCACCGGGGACTGCGCGCCGACCCTGGCGCTGGCGCGGCACGGATCGGCGGCGATGCTGCGAATCGGCCACACCGCGGTGGCGGCGGCCGGTTTGGTGGACGCGGTAGCCGCACTGCGCGCCCGGCGGCAGAGCGGGCCGGCCGGCGACGTGTTCCACGACGAGCAACTCGACGGCCCGGCGCCCGATCGGTTGTGGGTGCTGGCCCTGACGTTGGCCGCTGACCGCACGGTGGTTGCGGCGCGGGTCGCCGGACTGGGCAACGTTGAATTGATCGGCGCCGAAGACGTTCCGGCAGCGCCCGACCCAGCCGATGGTCCGGCGGGTTTGCTTGGCCCGGCCGGGCCGGGACCGGTGGAGCAGCAGTTGGCGGTGCTGGCGGTGCGGCTGGAGATGACCGCCGCGTACTTGCGGCTGTTACGGGACACCTAGAACGGTGCATTTACTACGCGGAGCGATACGGACCTACGCGTGGGGGTCGCGGACCGCGATCGCCGAATTCACCGGTCGACCGGTGCCAGCAGCGCACCCCGAGGCGGAACTGTGGTTTGGTGCGCATCCCGGCGACCCGGCCTGGTTGGAAACCGCCGACGGTGAAGTCTCGCTGCTGGACACGCTGGCGGCCGATCCGGAGGGGCAACTCGGCGCCGTGGCGCACGCTCGTTTCGGCAGCAGGCTGCCGTTCCTGATGAAGGTGCTGGCCGCGGACGAACCGCTGTCGCTGCAGGCCCATCCCAGTGCCGGGCAAGCTATCGAGGGGTATCAGCGGGAGGAACGGCTCGGGCTGCCGTTGTCCTCGCCGATCCGTAATTACCGCGATACCAGTCACAAACCCGAACTGCTGGTGGCGCTGCGGCCATTTGAGGCGCTGGCCGGATTCCGGCCAGCGGCGCGGACGGTCGAGTTGCTGCAGGCTTTGGCGGTGTCGGACCTCGACCCGTTCATCGACCTGCTGGCCGGCCAGTCCGACGCGGACGGGTTGCGTGCGCTGTTCACCCCCTGGATCACCGCGCCCCAGCCCGACATCGACGTTCTGGTGCCCGCGGTGCTTGACGGCGCCATCCACTACGTCAGCTCCGAAGCGACCGAATTCGCCGCCGAAGCAAAGACGGTACTGGAACTCGGCGAGCGCTATCCGGGCGACGCCGGCGTGCTGGCGGCGCTGCTGCTCAACCGAATCAGCCTGGCCCCGGGGGAGGGGATCTTCTTGCGGGCCGGCAACCTGCACACCTATCTGCGTGGTATCGGGTTGGAGGTGATGGCCAACTCGGACAATGTGTTACGCGGCGGCCTGACCCCCAAACACGTCGATGTGCCGGAACTGCTGCGGGTGCTGGACTTCGCCCCGACCACCGAAGCCGCGCTGCGGGCGTCGACCCGCCGGGACGGGCCGGAGTTGGTCTACCGCACTCCGACTGAGGAGTTTGCGGTGTCGGCGGTGAGTCTGGACGGCGAGTACCTCGGCCATGAAGTCGATGCGCCGGCCCGGCATGACGGCCCGCAGATTCTGCTGTGCACCGAGGGATCGGCCACCGTGCACGCCAAGTCCGGCGCGCTGACCGTGCGGCATGGTGCGGCGGTATGGGTGCCTTCGGATGACGGCCCGATCCGGCTGGTCGCCCAGCAGCCGACCCGATTGTTCCGGGCCACGGTGGGCCTGTGATCACCGCCCGCGGCGGTGCTGGGGATGTCGTCGAGTATGTCGTCCGAAACGCCGACGTCGGGTAGCGCCAGGGCAATCCTGGCAGCGCTGACGGCGAACGCCGGCATCGCCGTCGCGAAGTTTGTCGGCTATCTGATCACCGGCAGTTCGGCGATGCTCGCCGAAGCGGTGCATTCGGTTGCCGACACGTCCAACCAGGGCTTGCTGTTGGTCGGCCAACGGGCAGCCACCAAACCAGCCGACGCCCTGCATCCATTCGGATACGGTCGCAGCCGCTATTTCTGGTCGTTTGTGGTGGCTCTGGTGCTGTTCGCGCTGGGCGCGGTGTTCGCCTTGTACGAGGGCTACCGAAAAATCATCCATCCCACCCGGCTCAGTTCACCGGCGGTTGCCCTGGCGATTCTGGTCGTGGCGATCATGTTGGAGACGTACAGCTTTCGCACCGCGCTACGCGAGTCGCGACCGCTGGAGGGCGGCGGCGGCTGGTGGCTGTTCATCCGCAACTCACGCAGCCCCGAGCTGCCGGTGGTGCTGCTGGAGGACACCGCGGCGCTGATCGGCCTGGTGCTGGCCCTGGCCGGGGTGGGCCTGACCGTCCTCACCGGCGATCCGGTGTGGGACGGCGCGGGAACGGTCGGTATCGGCGTGCTGTTGGGGGCGGTGGCGATCATCCTGATGGTCGAGACCCACAGCCTGCTGATCGGCGAGGGCGCCACCAGTGCCGAGGACCGAGCCATTCGCGAGGCGTTGAGCCGGACTGAAAGCATCACCGGGATCATCGATTTGCGCACCCAGTACCTGGCCCCGGAAGAGATGCTGATCGCCGCGAAGATCGCGTTGGCGCCGCAGGTCGGACTGGCCGCCGTCGCAGCCGCCATCGACGTCGCAGAAGCCAATATCCGGGCGGCGGTGCCCACCGCGCGGGTCATCTATCTACAGCCCGATCTGGATCGGCGGCTGTGAAAGACTTCGCCCAGCAGAAAGGCTGACCAGATGTCGACACTGTCCTACCCGCAACTCATCGCGGCCTGCGAGGCGGGCGGCGCAACCGCCGTGAGCCTGGTTACCGAACTGACACCCGCCGGAGGACCGCAGGCCGCGGTTGCGCCCGCACGCTACGTCGTCGGCCGCAACATCCCGACGTTCGTCTACGAGACCCGGTTTGTCGAGGGGAAGCCGGCGGCCACCGTGTTGATCGACCAAAAGCAGAGCCAGCTCAACCGGGTGGAGGCCGCGATCCTGCAGAGCATCCGCGACGAGCACCCGATCTTGAGCCGAGTGCCTCGGGTGCAGGTTTCCTACGACAACGGTCGGATCGTCTACACCGACCTGGAGTTGCCGCAGCGCGTCTTCGACGGCCACATCCTGGCCGGAACCGTCGATGGCACGCCGGTCGCCATCCACCCGACCTACCAGGCGGCGCGCAACTCGTCGCTGGCCAATGCGCGGGCCCTGCTGGAGCTCAGCCCGGGCAGCTTGGTGCTCGGCGCGTGGGACTCCACCCGCAAAACCCGGCAGGCCCGGTTTCGCAGCGCGCTGGTCGGCGAGATCATCGGGGTGCTCGCCGACCAGCGGGACCACTCCGATGGCCCGGCCCGCGAGTCGAGGCGAGGAGCAGCCCGCATCGACCCGGCGGGCGTCAGCATCCAACTCAGCGGCGACGAGCTGAGCAAAATCGTGGCCGGTCAGCAGGACGAGTTGAGTCCCACGCTGATCAAACGGATCGAGGAGACGGCGAAGCGCAGGGGAGCGGACACCGGTTCGGCGGCGCTGCTCGGACTGGGTGGCGCGCTGCCTGTGCTGCGCGGACCCGGCGCGGTGGCCTGCAGCCGAATCATCCGCACCCAGGTACTCAGCTTCGCGACACTGCGGCAGTTGCGGTTCGACTCCGGACCGGCCGGCGACGCCGCGTGTCGCGCCGCGCTGGCCGCCTACGCCATTGCCGGGCTGGTTAGATCCAACGCCGAGTTGACCATTCGGGCGAACTGCGACCTGGTTGAGGCGGCGCCGACGTCGATGAAGTTGGATGCCCGCGACGGTGATTTCGTGGGGCTGAAGCCGCCGTCGGCCGAAGAGGCGGATGCGCTGCTGGAACGTGCGCTAGCAGAAGCCCAGCGGGAGGCCGATATCCATTGGCATGGACAGATTTTCCAGGTCACCGGCGAGCCGGCGGTCCATGCCGGCGTGGCCGACCAGGAACCGGATGCCGACGGCATCGACGGCCAGCCGGCGCGGCCGTTTTGGCGCAGCCATTTGATCGACGGCCGGGCGCCCAGGACGCGGAACTGACCACCGCTGACCCGGCAACCGACCGTTGTGGCAAGTAATGTCGCATCCGTGGTGAAGCGGATGCGCTACGCCGAGGCATCGCGGGCGCTGCTGCGCGACTCGGTGCTCGACGCCATGCGGGAGTTGCTGACCGGCCGGGACTGGTCGGCGATCACCCTGGCCGACGTCGCCGGCGCCGCCGGAGTCAGTCGGCAAACCATCTACAACGAGTTCGGCTCGCGTCAAGGACTGGCGCAAGGGTATGCCCTGCGGCTGGCCGATCGGCTGGTCGACGCCGTCGAGGGCGCCATCGCCCACAACGTCGGCGACATCCACGCGGCCTTTCTGGAGGGGTTTCGGTCGTTCTTCGCCGAGTCGGCGGCGGACCCGCTGGTGATCTCGCTACTGACCGGTGCCGCCAAACCTGATCTGCTGCAGATCATCACCACCGACAGCGGCCCGATTATCACCCACTGCTCGCAGCGCCTGACGGCATCGTTCCTGCGCAGCTGGGTGCAGGCCAGCGAACAGGACTCCGGCATCTTGGCGCGCGCCGTCGTCCGATTGGCCATCAGCTACGTGGCGATGCCGCCGGAAGCCGACCACGACGTGGCGGCCGACCTGGCCCGGCTGTTCACCCCGGCCGCCGAACGCTACGGACTGATCGAGGCCGATTGACCCGCCCGACCCGCGGCACACTCACGCCGGTAGCTTGTACCCCATGAATCTGACCGTCGACACCGCGAACGGCATCGACTACAAGGTCGCCGACCTGACGCTCGCTGAGTTCGGC